>SXYE01000052.1 GCA_005789325.1 Actinomycetota bacterium | reverse complement strand
TTTCCCCAGCTGCAATTGCCTTACTTGTTATCCAAACTTGTTGCCTTTTATTGGCATTCTGGGCATTTAAAAATAGGGCAAGACTTGAAAGCAGAGAAATACAAATTCCCATTGTCATGTAGATTCTTTGAGATTTTTTCAACTTTAACCGATTTGAAGACTTCACTTTCTTCTTAAATTTAATCATTTAAATCAATATCTTTTGAAATATAGGTAATTCTTGCTATGGGGATCGAATATTTCTCATCAATATTTTGTAAATCGAAGTTATCCTGGAATACACCTACAACTTTTCCGGTTAGGATTATTGATTTACCAATATTTACAGCCAACTGATTCTTTTCAACCAAATTTGATCTTAGGTAAGAACTAATACTCCACTTACTTTGTAAAATTGTTGCCTGTCTGGTTTTATTCGTTAATCCCTTAATAAACCCAATTGACCAAATAGGAATTGCAAATTCTTTCATCCCAACTTGCACACAAAGATGATCAAAAGCGACCTCTAAGGCTTTGCCTATTATTTGGGGGCCCTCAAGTATTTGAACACATATCTCCTGATTCAAATTGGCTCTTACCCGATCAAAGAGTCCAATTTGGAATTGCTCAGTTCTAATTTGTGATTGCAATAAAAGACTGTCTTTTTGCATTAGAAAACCTGAGGCTTGTAGCTCCAGATTTCTTTCTAGTTCAAAGAGGTAATTTTCTTTCACCCCTGCATTCTGAATGAATTATCTAAAGGCCGCAATTAAATTGGGGCATATATGCCCTGCTTTATTTGATCTCATAACCATTGGCTTTTGTCCAAAAGGATTACCTTCATTGACTTAACCTCTACCATCATCCATCTTTAATCTTTGAACTTTTTTTTATATTACAAAGGGGAATAATTGAAAATAGTTAAAAGTGAAAAGCAAATTGTTGGCCATATTTTGTTGGATCTTCGCCCCACTCAACTTAAAGCCTCTCAATGGGTGCAAACAGAAATTGATTTACAGATGTCTATTACGCCTAACAAACCTAATTATGGATTCAAAACCATTAAAGGTCTGCCCGAACCAGAAGCTTGGACAAAACAATTAGCCACCGGTATTGCTGAAGTGTTAATCGGTGAGCGTCCAGTTTTTCAACTAATGAGATGGGTTTCATTTGATGTTTACCGAGAAATTGACAGACAAGTTCAACCAAAACTGGAACTTCATGCCAAAAGAGCCAGACCTTTCGTGCGTTGTCTAAGAATCGAAAATACGAGTGAAAAAATCATTGAAGCCACAGCTGTGATTCAAAAAGGTTTTAGAGGACGAGGGATGGGTTTAAGACTTGAGGCTGAAAACGATAGGTGGCGCTGCACTCAGTTGTTAGTTGCTTAACTACTTAAACCGTGACAACGCTTGTATTTTTTGCCAGAACCACAAGGACATTGTTCGTTTCTTCCAACTTCAACAACGGTTCTTTGCTTAACAACTGGTTGAGTACTTGCTTCTTCGCCATCAATTGAAGGGGCACTATAGGAAAGGTTTTGTTGTTTCTCAACTTTAGTGAAACCTTTTGCCTCAACCGATTGTTGGTTTTCCTGAACTTGAACTTGGGCATTAAATGTAAATCCAACAACTTGTTCCTTAATTGCATCCATCATTGCCACAAATAAGTCATAACCTTCTTTTTGGTACTCAACCAACGGATCTCTTTGACCCATTGCTCGAAGCCCAATTCCTTCTTGCAAGTAATCCATCTCATAAAGATGTTCACGCCATTTTCTATCAAAAACACTCAAAACAACTTGTCGTTCTAATTCGCGCATAACTTTTGGTGTTAGAAGTGCTTCCCTGGTTCGATAAGCTTGTGCCGCATCTTTTCTAAGCGCTTCCAGAAGAATATCTTGATCAATTGTTCCCCCATTTTGTTGTCTTAAAGTCTCGAGTGAAATGGCAGTCGGATACAAGTTCTTCAAAGCCATCATTAATTGATCTAGGTCCCATTGCTCTGGATAACCTTCACTTGTTGCTGCCAGCACATAGGCTTGAACAGTTTCGTCAATAAATTCTAAGATTTGAGCTGAAAGATCCTGTCCCTCAAGAACTTTTGCTCTTTCGGCATAAATTACCTGTCGTTGTTTGTTCAAAACTTCGTCATACTTGAGTACATTTTTTCTAATTTCAAAGTTTTGTTGTTCAACTTGGGTTTGAGCATTTCTGATGGCTGTTGTAACCATCTTGGCCTCAATTGGAACATCGTCTGGAACATTAAATCTTCTTAAGAAAGCATCAACTAGTTCACCTTTAAATCTGCGCATAAGTTCGTCTTGTAAAGATAAATAAAATCTAGATTCGCCAGGATCTCCTTGACGACCTGATCGTCCTCTTAATTGGTTATCAATGCGTCTTGATTCATGACGTTCAGTTCCCAAAACATAAAGTCCACCCAGTGCTGAAACTTCGTCGTGTTCAGCGGCAACCCTTTGAGATGCAAGCTTCACTTCTTCTAAATAGGCCTTGTTGTATGCATCTAAGTCATCATCTGGATCAAAACCTTTTTGAACTACAGCAGCATTGGCTAAGAATTCAGGATTTCCGCCAAGCATGATGTCAGTTCCACGCCCAGCCATATTTGTTGCAACTGTTACAGAACCTTTACGACCAGCTTGGGCAACTATTGCTGCTTCTCGTTCATGATTCTTAGCATTCAATACTTCATGTGGAATCCCACGTTTTTTTAATAACCCACTTAAATATTCAGATCTTTCAACACTTGTTGTTCCAACTAAAACAGGCTGACCCTTTTCGTGTCGTGCATATAGGTCTTCAACAACTGCTATAAATTTTGCTTCTTCAGTTCTATAAATCAAATCTGATTGATCTTTTCGAATCATTGATTTGTTCGTTGGAATTTGAACAACACCCAATTTGTAAATCTTGTCAAATTCAGCTGCCTCTGTCATTGCTGTTCCAGTCATACCAGAAAGTTTTGAATACATTCTGAAGTAATTTTGTAATGTAATTGTTGCTAGGGTTTGGTTTTCTGACTTGATCTCAACATTTTCTTTTGCCTCAATTGCTTGATGCATTCCTTCGTTATATCTACGACCCTGCAACATACGGCCTGTGTGCTCATCAACAATTAAAACTTCCCCATTTAAAATTACATAGTCTTTATCACGTTTAAAAAGTTCTTTAGCTTTTATTGCGTTATTCAAAAATCCAATTAAGGGCGTGTTAATAGATTCGTATAAGTTATCAATTTTTAATGCTTTTTCAACTGTGGCAATACCTTCTTCTAATACTCCAACAGTTCTTTTCCTTATGTCCACTTCATAATCTCTACCAGGTTGCATGTTGCTCACAATTCGAGCAAAATCTTTGTAATAGGCATTCGAGCCTTCTACCGGTCCACTAATAATCAATGGTGTTCGTGCTTCATCAATCAAAATCGAATCAACTTCGTCGACTATTGCAAAGTTGTAACCACGTTGTACGCGATCCGTTGGAGACCAAGCCATGTTGTCTCTTAAATAATCAAATCCAAATTCATTATTTGTTCCATAAGTTATGTCACATAGATAAGCTTCACGACGTTCCATGGTGTCCATGTTTGGACTAATTGTTCCAACAGTAAGACCTAAGAACCTATGAATTCTTCCCATCCATTCGGCGTCTCGATGAGCTAAGTAATCATTTACTGTTACAACGTGCACACCTTTACCGCTAAGCGCATTTAAATAAGCAGGAAGAGTTGATACTAAAGTTTTACCTTCACCAGTTTTCATTTCGGAAATATTTCCTAAGTGAAGTGCGGCACCACCCATTAATTGAACGTCGTAGTGCCTTTGTCCTAAAACTCGAAGGGACGCTTCTCTAACTGTTGCAAATGCTTCAGGCAATAAATCATCTAGTGATTCGCCTTGACTAACTCTTTGCTTATATGAAGAGGTTAAAGACTTAAGTTGCTCATCTGTTAAATTTTTTAAATCAGACTCCAGTGCATTTACTTGCCTAGCAAGACTTTCAAGTTTCTTTAAAACGCGACCTTCACCGGCACGAAGAATCTTGTCAAGCACTAAAACCACGATTAATATCCTCTAATGTCTCGTCAACGAAATAAGCCATTACCTATGTTACGCAATTGCTTTGCGCCACTAAATTAAAGTCCTATATTCCCTTTAGTTTGCTCACATCAGCAGCAGATAAAACAGAATCCTCCCGATGGCGGTGGAATCTTCGTCTATCGGCAGTTCGACGCAATTGTTCCTCTAACCGCTTAATCGCATGATCCAAACATAAATTCATATCGGAACCTTCGGCCTGTGAACGAAGATTGGTGCCCGCTCCTTTAGCAATTAAGTCAACCTGAAATTCAACTTTTTTCTGTCTTTTATTTTCCCGATGTGTCACCTCAACATCTAGCAAAGCAATCTTTACTCCAAATTTTTCAAGTCGAGAACTTTGCTTTAAGACGTGGTTTTTGAAAGTGTCCTCGATATCTGCGTGCCTGCCATGAATAACAATTTCCACGATGGACCTCACTCACTTTTTTTGAAAGTGCCTTACTTCCACCTTAATGCCCTAAGACGAAGTTAATTCAAGGCCAACACAAAGAATCAGGATTTAGTCACCAGAAACCAAAACGACACAAGCTTCAACCTTGATATTGCTTTGTTTCAATGCGGTGATGCTGGAAAGAAGTGATGAACCAGTAGTTGTTAAATCATCAATTATCAAAACAGGTTTTTCTTCAAAATGATTGGCTTTAAAAGCATTTTGCATATTTAGTTTGCGTTCTTTGAAATTTAGATCAGCTTGATCTTTTCTACTTTTGTTACTTACCAATAAATCCTTATCAAATTTGAATCTTTTGCCTGAAAGCTCACAAGCTGTCTCAGTCATCAAACCTATCGGATCTAAGCCTCTTTTTTGAATTGCTTTTGCAGAGCTTGGGACGTTTACAACTCTCATATTTTTGTGTTTTGAATAATGCTTTAAACCAAATGACAAAATACGTGCAAATGGTTCTTTTAGAGTAGAAACACCTTGATCTTTGTATGCAACAATTAAACCCGTAACTATGTGATCATTTTTCATTAACGATAAAACAGGAATATTATCTATAAAATGCATTTTTGGATTATTAATTTGAAGCATGATACATTTTGCGCAAATTACTTCTTCGATTTTTCCACAATAAAAGCAATACTTTTGGCTAATTAGATCTGTAAAGTCTTTTATGAAGCTTTTACTATTCATTCATAAAGTGTGACGAATCAAATGAATCTACCCCACCGAAATTTCCTAAACTGTGGAAAACTTCTAACTGTGGTTAATTACCCTGGGTAGGTAGCGTTTATTAATTCGCCTCGCTCGATCCAATTACCGCTCACTCTTTCAAGAACAATGTCTGTGACCAAAGTCAGAAGTAAAGGTTTTTTTGTCACACCGGCAATATTAGTTGCTCCACTTTGAGAGTAAAGAATTTTTGATAACCCTGTGAATGTGTCAACCGCATAGATATTTGCCGGATCCACTGAGCTGTCCAAATAGAGCAATGTAATTTCATCCTGCCAAGTTGCGTTATTTACAGAAAAACCATCTCTTAAAACTTTTCTCAAAAAGTTTATTTGAATACTTTGTTCATCCCGAACAATGGTTCCAAGTCTTAATTCCGAACCATAAACTGTATTCAAAATTATTGCGACGCGAACTCCATCAGGTGATGGGATCACGTCAATTATATTTTGTTTATCAACTTCAGATATTGAAACATTAAGTAATTTGTTATTTTGAATGACTGATACTTGGTTAATCCCAGTTACCCATACTGCTCCGTAGACATCGGTTTTAGGCACTCTTAATCCTTGACCGCTTACTGATGATCTTTTAACCCCATTCATATTTGCGGTTTCAACAACAAGTCTTGTTCGATCTACATTCACACCAGCTAAAACATTTTTTTCTCGATTTTCAACTGCTGCAAACCAATTTTCAGAATTAAAATATGGATTTGTAATTGGTTCGACTAAGTCGGGAGCTAATCTGACTATTTTTCCATCAGCAATTGCTAAAGCGTCATTTGTTCTTCCAAAATCTGGGGAGAACTTATCCCACAAGGAAATATTCTGACGAATTGGAGTGTTTGGAACAATTAATGGTTGGCTGCCAACATTTATTCTTACCGCACTTATTTCTTGAACACTTGAAAGAGTTTTAACAATCTGGGCCGAGATAAGTTCTCGCATAAACGGCTCTGCCCCTAAAGCAGCTTCGTTTAGCGAAACGGTGGCCAATCCACTACTTACTGGAACTGAATTAATAGCAAGTGTTGTTCCAATTGGGAAAGCGGTATTAACGCCACCCATTAAGTTTTCCCCAGGTCCGCCCAACAACAACTGCATAAGTCTTGTGGCATTGCCTGTCATTGATTTTGGTAATACCACATGATCGGGAACAAGAGTTTTTAGTGAACTATCAGGAAACCACAAAGGATAGGAAGTAAAACTTCTGTTCAAGTCAACTTTAGAAATCAATAAATTGTCATTTTTTAAATTAATTCTCCACTCATTATTAACCTGAATTAGATTAAATTCTTGAGTTAATTGCGCATTAGGTTCACTCAAAGTCAATCTTGATTTACTATCAATGGTCGCATATAGCGGAGCTGAGAAAACAACTGTGTTTTCTTGTAAAGTGTTTAATCTTCCCTGACCTTCATAAACATTAATTTCTTGAGTTGGCTGCCAAATATTTTGCAAATCGGGAATCAAATACTCCCGGGCAATTTTAAAATCATTATCACTTGATGCTGAAGCGTTTAAGAATCCAGAAACAATTTCTTCTGGTGACATTCCTGGCTCTGGGCTACTTGCAATAACTCGAACAATTGAACCAACAGATACAGCTCCGAGATTTGCGCCTTCTTTTATTGAACTCTGTTGTGGGATCGATCCACATCCGACTACCACTAAGGCTAGAAAAAGTAAAAGATATTTTTTTATCATTGATTTTTTTTCTGTTCTGACATAAGTAATTCTTGAAGAGCAGTCATGTCTAATTCGAGTTTTTCATCATCGCCAACACCAATAGAAAGAGGTGACTTTGCTAATGACTTCTCTGGATTTCTTGGCAGAGTTAACCTGAACATTGTTCCTTTACCTGGTGCTCCCCAGGCGTCGAGCCAACCTGAATGCAACCTTGCATCTTCAAGTGCAATTGCTAAACCAAGTCCTGTGCCACCAGTTGTTCTTGCCCTAGCTGGATCTGCTCTCCAAAATCTGTTAAAAACTAGTGAAGATTCTCCTGGTTTTAATCCAGCACCTTTATCTTTAACAACGACCGCTATTGCATCATCATCACTTCCAATTTCAACCTCAATTGGTTTTCCTTCGCCATACTCTGACGCATTTGAAATTAGATTGCGTAAAACTCTTTCAATTCTTCGTTGATCAAGATCGATGTTGGGAGCAGTCCCAGTTATAACAACTGGAGTCTCTTGTTTTGCTAAAAGATTTGATAAAGAATCAGCAGTCTTTTCAATTAAATCCTTTATGTTGATGCTTGTCAGACTTAAATCGGCTACCCCAGCATCAAATCTACTTATTTCTAACAGTTGTGATAACAGAATTTCAAATCTCTCGATTTGAGTGCTAAGTAATTCTGCTGCTCGAGCTGTTTCTCCTGTGTATTGGTCTCGAGATTCATACAAAACGTCGGCAGCCATTCGAACTGTTGTCAGTGGAGTTCTAAGTTCATGAGATACATCTGATACAAATCTTTTTTGTAGGCGAGACATCTGTTCTAACTGACCAATTTGTTGTTGGATTGATGCAGCCATTGAGTTGAATGAACCTGCAAGTATTGCTAAATCATCTTCTCCACTTACTGGAACTCGCTCATTTAACAGACCCATACGAAGTTTTTCAGCAGCATTTGCTGTCTTTCTAACAGGTGCCAGCACGGATCTTGTTAAATACCAAACCAAAATTAATAGACCAAAGATTAAGAAGATACCTGTTGCCAATACTGCTGAACGAATAATGCCAATTGTTTCTTCTTCTTTATCCAAGGGAAATAACAAAAATAGTGAATACGTTCCTACATTGTTGATCTGTATAGGCGCACCCACAACAAGACCGGGAACATTTCTTCCATCTAGATATTTAATCTCTGTGTAAGCCCAAAGTAATTTGTCTGTTTGCTCAACTCTGGATTTCAATTCATTGCTAACACTATTTTCTGAAACTAAATTTGTTCCTCTTTCAGGTAATCCTTGTTTAGAAATTTCTGATGACGCTAAAAACAAAACGTCATAAAGACCTGATTGGCCAGCTCTTACAGCAAGTGCGGTCACGGCAGTGTCAACAACTACAGAAAGTGTGGGTTCACCTGCACCAGTATCTGTTGCTGTAACTACTTTTTGTGCTTCATTTATTGCTGAAGACGCTTCTGTTAAAGATGAAGATTCCTTGGCAGAAAGAATTCCTGTGGAAACTCTATTTATAAGAACAAGTCCAATTATGGTCACAAGTACCGTTGATACAATAAATGTTGTTGAAATAATTCTTAAGCTTAAAGATTTATTCCAAGATTGTTTAAATTGGTAAAAAAACTTCACGGACCAGCCTTATACCCAACGCCTCTAACGGTCATCACAATTTGTGGATTTTCTGGATCATGTTCTACTTTGGATCTCAATCTTTGAACGTGAACGTTAACTAGTCTTGTGTCAGCAGGATTTCTGTAATGCCAAACTTCAGTTAGAAGTTGTTCACGTGTATAAACTTGCCAAGGTTTTCTTGCTAAAGCGAGTAACAAATCAAACTCTAACGGTGTTAACAAAATATCTTTACCGTTTCTTTTAACACTATGACCTATAACATCAATTGTTAAATCAGCTAAGGTTAATTGCTCGGCCTTAAGATCATCTTTTCTTAATCTTGCTTTTATTCTTGCCACAAGTTCTTTTGGTTTAAAAGGTTTAACAATGTAATCATCGGCACCAGATTCCAAGCCTTTAACGATGTCGAGTGTGTCTCCTTTAGCAGTTAGCATGACAATTGGTACTCCGGACTCGGACCTAATTTGTTTACAAACTTCAATACCATCAATCCCAGGCAACATAAGATCTAGCAGAATCAAATCTGGTTTAGTTTCCCGGAAAATAGCTTGAGCTTTTGAGCCATCTTCGCAAAAGAGTGCTTCGTAGCCCTCGGCTCTTAAAACAATTCCCAACATTTCAGATAGAGCCTGATCATCATCGACTACTAATACGCGAGCCATGATGCAATGTTGTCACCTCATCTATGACAAAATCAAAGTGGAGGTAGTTATGACTCAAGGTCCTGGCTCAAATTTGATTCCCCTAACGAAATTAACCCTAGGTGAAATTTTGAGTGGTTCACTCAACAGCCTTAGAAGAATGCCTAAAACATTATTGGGAATCGGTTTATTTTCTGGATTTATTGTCGGAATTGCCACAGTTATGGCCTCAGCACTTTTTGTCAGAAATGGTGAAAGTTTAGAACTTCCACAGATTCCAAATCCTTCTTCAACTCTTAATCAAGAACAATTGGAAGAGCTACTAACTGCTCTTGGCCCAACTTTAAGAATTGCAGTCGTAACAACTCTTGTGCTATTTGTTGTTCAAACTATTTCTGCAGGAATGTTTACCCACATAATTGGTAATGCGATCATAGGTAAAAAGATTAATGCTGCTCAGTCATGGACAAAAACTAAACCTCAATTGGGAAGAATTATTGTTGTCTCTTTAATATCGTTTCTTTTTCCAATTCTTGCAATCGTTGCCGGTTCCTCAATTGGAGTTGCCTTAACTGGGATTAGTAATTTACTTGTATTTGTTGGACTAGGAATTGGTTTAGTGGGCGGAATTTATGTGTGGATCAGTTTATATGTGATTGTGCCAACCTTAGTGCTAGAAGATACAACATTAAAAGGTGCACTTAAGCGTTCTTTCTACTTAGCTAAAGGAAATATTTTGAGAATATTTGGAATAGGAATAATGGGAATTATTACTAGCCAAGCCATTTCAATAGTTGTTTCCACACCATTTGCTCTTTTTGCCCAAACAGGTGCAGATCAAGACCCAACAACTTCTTCAGTATTTATGTCAACCATGGGTTCAGTAATTGGATACACATTTATGCTGCCATTCGTAGCAACATTTACAACGTTGCTTTACACAGATTTAAGAATTAGAAAAGAAAATCTTGCTACTGACTTAAATAAAGAAGCTAATCAGTAGCGGTAGTGATCGGGCTTGTATGGCCCATTTTGATCTACGCCCAGATAATTTGCTTGATCTTTTGTTAATTCTGTTAATTTTGCACCCAAGGCATCCAAGTGCAAACGAGCCACTTTTTCGTCTAACTCTTTAGGAAGTGTGTAAACCCCAACTGGATATTGTTCAGTTTTAGTGAACAATTCAATTTGAGCAAGTACCTGGTTAGTAAATGAATTACTCATCACAAATGATGGGTGACCTGTGGCATTTCCTAAGTTAAGAAGTCTTCCCTCACTCAAGATAATGATTGATTTCTTTTCATCAAAGATCCATTCATCAACCTGAGGTTTGATATTTACTCTTCGAGCACTTTTACTATTGGCCAAACCAGCCATGTCAATCTCGTTGTCAAAATGTCCAACGTTTCCAACAATTGCTTTATCTTTCATTCTTGACATTTGGTCAACTGTAATTACGTTCTTGCAACCTGTTGCAGTGATAATTATGTCTGCATAAGACAAAGTGTTTTCCAAAGTGTTCACTTCATACCCATCCATTGCAGCTTGTAGCGCACAAATTGGATCAATTTCAGTAATGATTACCCTGGCTCGTTGTCCTCGTAATGACTCAGCAGTTCCTTTACCCACATCGCCATAACCACAAACAACTGCTACTTTTCCACCGATCAAAACATCTGTCGCACGATTTAATCCATCAATTAGAGAATGACGGGTTCCGTACTTATTATCAAACTTACTTTTTGTCACAGCATCATTTACGTTAATTGCTGGGAAAAGTAATTGATTTGATTTAAACATTTCATATAAACGATGAACACCAGTTGTGGTTTCCTCGGTTACACCTTTAATGTTATTTGCAATATCAGTCCACAATCTTGGATTTTCTTTTAACGTTTTTTGAATTAACTTAAGAACAACAGAAAATTCTTCACTATCCGCTTTCTCTGGTTCTGGTTGATCACCAGTTTTTTCAAATTCAACACCTTTATGAACAAGTAGTGTGGCGTCTCCACCATCATCAAGAATCATGTTTGGGCCTTCACCATCAGTCCACTTCAAGATTTGTTCAGTGCACCACCAATATTCTTCAAGTGATTCACCTTTCCAAGCAAAAACAGGAACTCCATTTGGTTTTTCAATTGTTCCTTTAGGACCAACTACTACAGCTGCTGCTGCGTGATCTTGGGTAGAAAAAATATTGCAAGATGCCCAACGAACATCAGCACCTAATTCAACAAGGGTTTCAATCAAAACTGCTGTTTGAATAGTCATGTGCAATGAACCAGTTATGCGTGCACCTTTAAGTGGCTTTGAGGCACCGAACTCTTTTCGCATTGCCATCAAACCTGGCATTTCATGTTCTGCCAATTGAATTTCTTTACGGCCAAAATCAGCTAAAGAAAGATCGGCTACTTTGTAATCAAGATTTCCAGAACGATCAACAGTCATTGAAAAGTCAGACACTTTTTATTTACCCCTGAGATTTAGTATGAATCAAACTAAAAGCAATTGTGCCAGATTAAACAGTTCTAGCAACTACGGCATGACCTGTAACCACAACTTTTACATCAATATTGCTGATTAGTGCTACCTCACCCTTTTCAAGCGAGATTTCAGTTGAGCCATCCACAATTTTTGTCTCCCCTTCTAAATTCAAAACTCCTACAAATTTGGTATCACGAGATTGATACGTGGCGTTATCAACAGCTACTAACTCAAAATCAGATTCGGGTTTATAAACGTGTACGCCATCATTTGTGGGCAAAGAAAGCACCTGAATCTGCTTTTCCTCCACCAAACTTAAAGCCGCATCAATATTTACATATTTATTTGTCAGACCCATTCTCAAAACATTGTCAGATGTGGTCATAACTTCCACTGCTAAACCTTGGACATAGGAATGTGGGGTTCCTGGTGAAACATGAATTGCATGCCCCTTTTCTAGAACATGAAATTGCATAAGTAAACAAACTAATACCCCTGGATCATTCGGGTATTTGATAACAATCTTTTCAAAAGTACTAATTGCCTTAGCAGGGTAATTAGCTTTCTTGACGCAATCGACTACTTCTTTATTGATTTGACTAATTTTTGTTTTATCTATTTCAAAGATAATATCTGCAGCGTCAAAGAATGTGTCTGTGGCTAAAACTTCTTTTAATTCTTTTGCATTTGTCTTTTCAAAAAGCATCTTAAATACAACATCTCGTTTAGCTTTGCTTTCTACTCCAGCAAATGCTTGAAATTCTTCTAAAGCAAACAGCATTTCATCTTTGCCGTTATCATCTGAAAGTATTTTTTCACTGTCTGCAAAATCGCTCATTCCTGATTCAGCCGTTTGTTTATCAGGATGAACTTGTATTGATAAGGGTTCGTTTGCGCAAAGTAACTTTATTAGTAATGGAAAATTTGCATTAGTACTTAATTCTTTATTTGTTTTTTTATTTATCGATTTACCTGAAGGATGATCCCCAAACCAAAGTTCAGCTTGAGGTTGGTCAGTCTTTGCCACCCAGTTTTGCAATCCATTAACTTTGCCCCAGGCATAATCTTTTAGTGCACCTTTAATTACAAGTATCGAGTTGTCACTCATTTAAAAAAGTTAGCCGCCAATGCCGCGAGGGCCAGGAGTTGCTTCATCTAGCAACATAACTGGAATTCCATCTTTAATTGGAAAAGTTGTGGCACAACTTGAACAAACAATTTTTGTGTCATCACTTGAAACACTCACATCGGCATGTTTATCGCAAGGACAAGCCAATATTTCAAGTAACTCAGGTTTGATCACAGAACTCATTGTGCATCCTTTCGAATGATTGCCAAAGCTTCATCTCTTACTTTTTCCATTGTTGCACGCTCTCTTGCTTCTGCGTTTAATCGAAGCAAAGGCTCGGTGTTACTTGGGCGAATATTCACCCACCAGGTCCCACTAGCAAATGTTAGGCCATCTAAATCATCAATTTGGACACCTTCAATTCCAGCAAAGTGTTCTTTTACTTTTTTAGAAGTAGCGGCAACATCTTTTACTCGAGTATTAATTTCACCACTGGCAACATAGCGATCAAATTCTTTTATCAAAGAGGAAAAAGAAGTATCTGAACTAGTTTCTCCTAATGCCGCTAGCACGTGAAGTGCTGCCAACATTCCACTATCTGCAAACCAAAAATCTCTAAAATAAAAATGCCCGGAATGCTCTCCCCCAAAAATTGCATTTGTATCTTTCATCACTTGTTTGATAAAGGAATGTCCCACTCTTGTTTTAATGGCTTTCCCGCCATTTTCCTGAACTACTTCCGCAACACTTCTAGAAGTTATTAAGTTATGAATAATAGTGGCGCCTGATTCTCGCTTAAGTTCTCTTTTTGCAATTAATGCAGTTATCGCACTTGGGGTAATACTTTGCCCTTGTTCGTCAATAAAGAATGCGCGATCAGCGTCCCCATCAAAAGCAATTCCTATATCTGCTTTTTCAACAAGAACTCTTTTTTGTAAATCAACTAAATTTGCCGGTTCTATGGGATTTGCTTCATGATTAGGAAATGATCCATCAAGTTCAAAATACATGGGCACTATTTCAAAATTTGAGTCATTAAAAACTTTTGGAACACTAAATCCACCCATACCGTTTCCAGCATCTATCACAACTTTTAGTTTTCGAGCAGATTTTAAATCAACTAGTGAATGAAGATATTTTACATATTCTGAATTCAAATCTCTTGAAGTTTCTTTGCCTTCTTCGCCATTAAATTCTGGTATTCCATTTAAGACAAGTGAAGTGATTTCTTTTAACCCAGAATCTTGACCTACTGGAGCAGCACCAGGTTTAGCTAATTTAATTCCGTTATATTCAGCAGGGTTATGACTGGCCGTAAACATTGCCCCAGCAATATTTAATAGCCCTGTTGCAAAATACAAACCATCAGTTGAGGCAAGACCCATGTGTAAAACATCAACACCTTGTTTTCTTACCCCGCGAGCAAAACTTTCCACAAGTAATGGACCACTTGGTCTCATGTCATGAGCGATTACTACTTGCCCACATCCACCATCAATTTTTCTTAGCTTTAAAGCAACCACAAAAGCTTGTCCAATTAGATTGGAAATATTTTCATCAAATTCTTGCGGAACAATGCCTCTGACGTCATAGGCCTTGATCAAGGTTTGTAAACGAGCCAGGGTGATTTCTTTACTCATAAGAGTTCAAAGACTAGTAGAGAAGAAGTAGTTTAATTAATTTTCGTCACGCACTATGCGCAAATGACTGCGGTTGGCATAGTCGTTGGCAAATGATGGCTCAGACCAAACATCGGGTTGAGGTCTTGCTGCTTCCCTAACCGCGTTGGCAAGAGCTAATAAATCATCCTGGGAGGGAATGAAATGTTGCGGTTCACTTTCAAGTCGGACAATTTCCCAACCTCTAGGTGCGGTGAGTTTGCGAGCATGAGTTTCGCATAAGTCATAACAATGAGGTTCAGCAATGCTGGCCAATGGTCCAAGCACTGCAGTGGAATCGGCATACACATATGTCAGGGTTGCCACAGCTAATTTGCCGCAGGAGAGCCTGGTGCATTTTCTTAAATATGCCATGCTCAATACGCTAGTGAATTTGTTACGAAAGTGACAGGTAGACGCGCCTGATACTTATATATACACCAGTTAATGCTTGATACTGCTGTTAGAAAATGTAGAGAAATTACATTGCTTGTGAGCGTCTCATCCGGCGACGTTCTCGCTCAGACAATCCACCCCAAATACCAAAGCGTTCATCATTTTCTAATGCGTATTCAAGACATTCAGCTCTAACCTCACACGAAGAACAAACTCTTTTAGCTTCGCGTGTGGATCCGCCCTTCTCAGGGAAAAAGGCTTCAGGATCTGTTTGAGCACATAGTGCTTTTTCTTGCCAGCCTGCTGGCTCACTATCGCTTGAAACAAGACTGAGGCCCGTGAAGTCGGACAATTAAAAACCCCCAAAATCGTGCACCGAAAGTTCATTTCTGCACTAGGTAGAAAACTACCTGAACGAATTACACGCTTGTAACTAGGGGTAGGTCAAGTGTTTCAGGCATCTTTTTCTATTTTTTTTAAGTTTTTAGCCAAAAAAGTCCGATTTTGAGTACTTTTCACTACTTTTCACTCAAAATGTAGTTAATTACCCCAGTCAGGATTTGTAGGAATTGTTTGATTATTTAATTCAATTTTTGCCACTTTTTGATCTGGCCAAATCCGTGAATCGTTTAATAAAACAGATCCTGGTGCTAATTCCACAAAATCGGCTACCACCGAATTTTTTATAACGCAACCTTCACCAATTTTTGCACCCCTTGCAATGATGCTTGATTCAATAACAGACTTTTTCCCCACTGTTACTTCATCCAAAATAACGGAATTAATTATCTCGCAATCATCTTCAATGTTTGAATTCTTCCCAATTACAGAACCTAGACTAATTTGGGCAGTTGGTGAAACTTTTGCCCCAGCTAAAACTAATTTATCTCCAAAAGAATTCAGTAATCCTGTTTTAATGTTGCCTAAAACTAAATCACTTGAGCCTTGGACAAATGCTTTAGGTGTTCCTAAATCTAACCAGTAACTTTGATCAACAACCCCAATTACTTTAAATCCTGCTTTTAATAAATCGGGAAAAACTTCTCGCTCTACTGATACAACTCTGCCTGTAGCAATAGTGTCAATTATTTTTCTTTTGAATACATACATGCCAGCATTGATTTGATCTGTGACAATATCTTCTTTACGTTCAGGTTTTTCTAGAAAAGCTAAAACATTTCCTTCTTCATCTGTTGGAACTAAGCCATATGCTGCTGGGTTATCAACTTTTGTCAAATAGATTGCAACATCTGCTTTCTTTTCTTTCCATACCTGCAAAACTTTAATTATGTCTACTCCTGTTAAGACATCTCCATTGAAAACAACGACTGGATCTTCTGGTCCACAGGTCAATAATTCAGCAGCGTTTCTAATTCCCCCGCCTGTACCAAGTTGAACTGGTTCATAGGCATAACTAATTTTCACACCCAGTTTGGAACCATCTGCTAAACCTTCGCGAAAAACTTCGGCTTTAAACGCTGTGCCCAGCACAATGTGATTTATGCCCGCAACTTTTGCTTTTGATATTTGATGTGCTGTCACCGGATATCCCGCAACTTCCAACATGGGTTTTGGTGTGTGAATGGTTAAAGGCTTTAGTCGGGTACCAAAACCCCCGACTAGCAGAATTGCTTCAGTCATTCAAACCTCTTAGCCTTTATTTATGTTTAATAAATAAAACTAATTATGAACCAGGGGTTGGAGAAGTTTCGGGATCAAATGTCACAGGATAAGTCTTTGGCACAAAAAGCACCCAAGTTTGTCCTGGAGCAAATACATGACTAGTTGCTCCAACTGTGTAAGAAGTTGGACTTGTTGCCATTGGTCTTGACCAAGTGGCTTCAAATCTTTGACCATCTCTCATCAAAATTGCTTCACCTGATCCAACAGATTGAATCAATGGAGTTTTGTTTCCACTCTTATCTTGAAAACCAGAATCAGCTAATTGCTCAACGTATTGAACAATGATGTTTTTTGCAAACATTGGTTGATTGGTAACAGCATCTGATGCTGGTTCATTGTCTAGTGCAATAACCCAGGCATTGTTTGTGCCATCCCATTGCGCACCTACTCTGGATGCTGGCCATTTAGCTGAGAATGAATTGGTAGTTGTGCCACCGGTTGCTGGAACATCTGAAAATGTCCAACCCATATCTTTAGCACCACTTATGCCAGTTAAAGATGAAACTAATGCACCCAAATCAACAGTTAAATTGTGCGGAGCATTTTTATCTGTTTGTCGGGTATAAAACTTTCCATTTAATCCATGGCTAGCATTAATCAAATTAGCTTGGTCAATTAGTGGTAAGAATTTTTGTTGAGCACCACTAAATGCAAATGCGGGTGTACCAAATTGTTCCATGATTTCTAAATCAGAAATACGTGCTGATCTAACAGGACCAACTTTATTTGGCATTGAAGAGTTATAAACAGCAGCGATTCTTGTTAATCCTGCTTCAACTTCTTCTACAAAAACCATGTCGGCAGCAGATAGACCCCATTGCGGTCTGGCTGGATTTACGTTGTCAATTTTTACAACAGCTATGGGTCCACCACTTCCACCTGGTAAACCAGAGATTGGGCTAAAACCCACTTTGGCTGTTTCAGTGACTTCAGGTGTTGGTTCAGGTTGAGAGGATGTGTTTCCACCGCAGGCAGAAAGTGCGAATGTTGCTACTGAGGCTAGAGCGATGAGTTTTAATGTTTTTGTCATGCTTCAAACGATAGGCGTAAAGACCCAAGTCGAACAGCCCTGACTCACCCCTTAATAGGTAGTGTTCATGAGGAATACACCTTGGCAAGTGTGGATTTTGGTCACTATCTTTAAAAGTGGGGCAAATGACACGTAATCCGATGGGAAAAATGCTGTGAGCCGTTTTCGCCTGATTGTTGCCATAACCTCTGGTGTAATTCTGCTCGTTGCCTCCGTGGCAGGAATTTTTGGTTTTGCGGCACGAAATTTGGCCGGAAACATAGAAGCCTTGGAAGTTATTTCTTCACCAAAACCAGTTGCAGAAACAGGTCCACTAAATATTTTGTTAATGGGAACCGACACCAGAACTGATCAAGGTGGTGGTTTTGGAAGCGAAGTTGCATACGGTGGGACAGGAAGAAGTGACACCACAATTCTTATTCACTTATCAAATGATAGAAAGAGTGCAATTGCTGTAAGTATTCCTAGAGATTCAGTAGTTAACATTCCAGCTTGTACTAAAGAAGACGGCACCACTGTTGCTGAAAGAACTGATTTATTTAACTCAGCTTTTGCCTCAGCAGGACCGGCTTGCACAGTAAAAACACTTGAAACTCTTACAGGTGTAACTATTAACCATGCTGTGATAGTTGACTTCATTGGATTTTCAAATGTTGTAGACGCCTTAGGTGGAATAAAAGTTTGTTTAACTGAAGCAATAGATGAACCAGTAGAAAATGGTGCAGGTATTCAATTACCAGCAGGTGTTCAAGTTGTAGATGGTAAAAATGCGTTAGGGCTCATGCGTGCTAGATATTCATTAGCTGATGGAAGTGATTTAAGAAGAATAGAAAGACAGCAAGAATTAATCTCGATCACGATTGATCAAATTACAGAGATGAATTTGATAACGGATCTTCCTGCGTTATACAAAGTATTAAATGCAGCAACCTCTTCTTTAAGAATGGATCCCGGTCTATCTGATTTAGATTCTTTAGTAACACTTTCCACAAGTCTTTCCAGTATGGGATCACAAAATGTTTCATTTGTGACTGTTCCTTATGAGGGAACACCAGATGGTAATCATGTGCAGTGGACTGAATCTGCAAATGAATTGTGGAGTGCAATTATTAATGACACAGGCTGGCCACCAAGTGAAGTTGCTGTGGTTGAAACCACTGCACCAAGTACTGAAACTGAAAACATTGTTGTTAAACCAAGTGATGTATCTGCAATTGTCTTAAATGGAACTAGGCGTGCAGGATTTGCAGCTTTAACAAGTGACTTTCTAAAAGCTCAAGGAGTAAATGTTGCAGAAGTTGGCAATGCTCCAAACAAAGACACTGCCGAAAGTGTAATTGTGCACACCAGTGGCAATGCATTAAAAGCACAATTAATTGGACAACTTCTTGGAATTTCTAACATTGCGGAAGATCCAGAATTAGCGGGAGCTGATGTTGCAGTAATTCTTGGCAATAATGCACCACAAAGTTGGACAGCCCCGGCAGCACCAGTTGAGATTCAAACACCAACTCAAACATCACCTGCACCAGCTCCGTCACCAAGTGCAATTGCTGCACCGCAAACCGGATTGTTTTGCCCGCTACCTTAAATAATTGGTGGTCTTAGAAATAAAGTCATCTTTATAACAGTGGTCCATGTCATTTTTTTGTGTTCAAATAATTCAACTATCTTGCCGTCTTCCCAACCAAGTTTGAATTCCTTTATTGCTTCTTTGTTTTTCCTCAAACGAATCAGGGAGATCAATTTCCAATTAAGTAAATAAACAAATGAAATAAAACCTGGAAGATTTCTTCTAGCTAATAAAACTCTATTTCTAGCTTGATACTGATAATAAATTTTATGTCTTGTTTCAGGTTCAACTGCAGGATGGCTAACAATCACATCACCGGCATACCAACATTTAAAACCTGCGTCCCAAATTCTCCAAACTAAGTCAACACCTTCATGTCCATAGAAAAATTCATATGGCCACATTCCTACTTGTTGAAAAACATCTCGTCTAACAGTTGTTGCACCTTCCCATAAGGCAAACATGTGTGATGATCTGTCAGGATTTTTTGTGTTTAGACGAGGAATCCATCTGCGCGGAGTTGGCAAGCCATTTGGATCTTTTGGTTGAGGTTGAATTAAAGCAACTTTTGGATTACTAATAAATTTTTTATAGATTCGAGAAAGCGTATCCACATCTTCCAAAACAACGTCGTCATCTAGAAAGAAAAGTAAGTCACCTTCAACGTTGTAAACACCAGCATTTCTTCCAGCAGGTATCCCTAAATTTTCTTTGATGTGCACACTTTTAACACCGGCTGGTAAAGATTTTGGTTGCCACCCATTTCCCACCACCACAACATCAACTTGGACGTCTATTTGTCCCAGTAAGGAAGAAATTGCCGCTTTTAATTGAGCAGGACGATCACCCTGCGTAAGAACAACACAACCAAAAGTTGGCTTTAAGTCGTTCATGATTTAGGCGCGAAGGCGAGAAGAGGTAAGAATTGCAACTAAATGGCCAATGACTGTAATAGCTGCTGCCAGAGTTAAGAGAATAAGAGTTTCTGATAAGAAATCAAAAATAGCTGCTAACAAGAAAATGATACTTAGTTCAACTGAGTGATAGATCTTGTGAATTGGAAAAAATCTAAATAGAGATCTAATTAGCGCAATAATTTTGTTGCGAGGAACAGCAACTGACTTATCTTCTGAAAGTTTTGCCAAGTTAGAGAAACTTCTTGCCACATGAACCATGTCATTAAAAACTTTATTGAAAGTAATTAATAAGGCAAAAATAAGTCCAAAGATAATTGCTGAGACATTGTCATTTTCAAGAAATACTCTGACTCCTAAAGCTATTGCTAAGAGAGCTTCGGTTGAATAATGGCCAAAACGATCAATAAATATTCCTGCTGGATTGAATTTTGCTGTTACGCGAGCCATTTCCCCATCGCAGCAATCAAAAAGCATTTGTAATTGAGCAAAAACAACTGCCAGAATCACACCACTTAAACCAGTTCTAATAACACTTGCTGCTGCTAACCAGCCAGATAAAACCATTAGCCAAGTAACAAGAGTTGGGCTAATGCCCAATTTTAATAAAACTTTTGAAACGTAAGGAGAGATTTTTCTCATATATAGCGGCCCAGACCAATGTTCTGCAACTCTTCGATTTAATACTTCAGGTGGTTGTCCCACACTTTTTATTTGTTGAATCGAATAATTAGTCATCAAATACTCCTGAATCATTGTGATAGGCATTCAATGCCTGGCTCAAGGTCCCATCAACTGCTAATGTTCCATTCTTTAAATAAAGACCTCTAGTACAAAACTCTTTAAGATCTTTTTCTTTATGAGAAACAAGAAAAAGTGTTTTTCCTTGGTTAAGCAAATCTTTCATTCTTATGTAACATTTTTCCTTGAATGCGGCATCTCCCACAGCTAATGCTTCATCAACCAAAATTATGGGTTCATCAATTGAAGTCACTATGGAAAATCCGAGGCGAATTTTCATACCACTTGAAAAATGTCTTACTGGGGTGTCAAGAAAATCTCCAATTTCAGCAAATTCCACAATGCTGTCAAATCTTTTTCTTACTTCACTTCGACTCAATCCGTGAAGACCTGCAACTAAAGCAATGTTGTCACGCGCAGTTAAATCACTTTTTAAGCCACCGGTTAATTCAATTAAAGGTGCTACTCCACCATTAACTGTTACCGAACCTTCATCGGGTAATAAAACACCAGCAATAAGTCGAAGAAGAGTACTTTTACCTTGACCATTTGCTCCCATCAATCCAACAGCTTCACCAGCGTTTATTTCAAAGTTAATGTTTCTTAATGCCCAAAAATCTCCTTTAGGAGATGTGTTCTTTTGTTGTAAAAGCATTTCTCTAATCGAAAAATTTCTTTTTCTATTGCGTCTAAAACTTACGCCAATATCTTTTACACTAATTGCTACAGTCATTTTATACTTCCTTCAAAACTGAGCGCTCAACTTTTTTGAAGAAGACAACTCCAACTATAAAGACCGCTAAAGATATAACAATTGAGAAAAATACTGGTGTGATCAGATTTGGATCGTTCCAGAATCCGGCTCGATACATCGAGATGATTCCAGTCATAGGATTTAAATAAGCAATTGTTCGCAAGTTTTCAGGAATATCAGACAAACCATAAATAATTGGAGTTAAGTAAAACATCATTCGCAAAAGTATTCTTAAAATATTTGTGGTGTCTCTAGCTAGAACTGTGAGTGGGGCCAAAATTAATCCAATTCCTGAAAGTAATAGGAACTGAACGACAAAAGCTAATGGAATGAAAAGTAACGCGGCAGAAATTTTGGCCTGAAAGATTATTGTTATAAGTATCAAAATTGGAAGCGCAAACAAAAACTCGGTTCCTTTAGCGCCAATACTTTTTATTACCCACAAATATCTAGGTATGGCAATTGAACGAACCATTTTACTTTCCACGACAAGAGATCTAGCTGAATCAGTTACCGCACCATTAAACCAAGTCCAAGAAAGGATTCCGGTTAACAAGAACAAAATGTATGGTTGTTCACCAAGTGATTTTGCTCCAACGATGTATGAAAAAACAAACCAATAAATTGCTGACATCGCTAATGGGTCAAGTAACGTCCATAAATAACCTAGCCAGGTTCCGGCATATCTAATTTGTAAATCTCGATAAACCAAAATTCGAAAGGCGCCAAACTTACCCAAAGGGTTCGTTCTCCTCCACGCTTATCCGATGTGATCGCGTTGAGTACAAGGTTACAGGCGTTTGCTTCCTTTTAAGAAACCAACGCCCCATGACAAATGCATAGTTGGAAGAACAAGCAGTAAATATAGACGACTCATCAGACTAAGTTTGGATTTAATAGTCACAAATGCCAACAAGATAACGGCCAAATAAACTCCTGGTGCTAACCATCCAATTTGCAGCCATTGAATATTTGAAATTTGTGAAATCAAAACTAATAAGAATCCTGCAAACAATCCACAAACAGTGATTGGAGGCGCTAAATATCTTAAGGAAACAGTTTCTGGGTAAGTTTTTGTAACTTGTTTTCTCCATTGACCATACTCAAAGTATTGTTTCGCTAATTCTCTAAGATTTTTTCTTGGTCTATAGGTCACTACAAGATCTGGGTTGAACCAAATTTTTCCACCAGTTTTTCTGATTCGATAATTCATTTCCCAATCTTGAGCCCTTATAAATGACTCATCAAAATATCCAACTCTTTGCAAAGCAGATTTCCTAAATGTTCCTAAGTAAACAGTGTCTACTTCCCCAGATTTACCACCGACATGAAAAGGAGCATTTCCTACTCCGAATTTCGATGTCATGGCAGCTGCAACACTTTTTTCAAAAGAATTTGTACCTTGAGCAGACATCAAGCCACCAACGTTGTCAGCACCTGTGTCCAACAAAGTCTTAACTGCATTTTTTATGTATTCATTATCAACAATTGCATGTCCGTCTAGTCGAACTATAATGTCAAAATTTGATTTCTTAATTGCATTATTTAATGCTGATGCTGTTTTACCACTTGGGTTTTCTACTAGCTTTATTCTTTTATCTTGTGCTAATTCTTGCGCAATTTTATCTGTCTGATCTTTTGATGGACCTAGCGCTAAAATAACTTCTAGCTCACCAGAATAATTCTGGTTTAGAACTGCCTGCACAGATTGCTTTAAGAATCTTTCTTCATTCAAAACAGGAATAATCACAGAAACTGCTGGTTCTGACATTGATTCACCCACTTTTTGCTTTCTTTAGTAGCAACGCTAGTCGAATAATGAGAAAAATCCTTGAATAAATCATACGATTGTCTGCGTGGAGAAGAAAAATGGTTTGCCTAACGAATGGTTCAGAGACTCAAAGTCACCTGCATCAAAATCTACTCGGGGTAGCCAAAAACCAAAGAGTCTAAACAAAAGACAAATCACTTGGGTCTTTCTTGGTGCTTTCGCATACTGGTTTGCTTTTCTATTACTTATCGCACTTGTGCAATTAAATAAAATAGAGATTGATCGGGCTGAATCTGAAATTCCTAAATCCCCAGGAAAAACTTGGTTACTTGTAGGAAGTGATTCTCGTGAAGATATTGATGATCCAGTATTAGAAGGTGCACCTTTAGGTAAATTTGAAGGTCAACGAAGTGACACAATTTTGATAATGAGTGTTCCTCGAATTGGCACACCACTTCAACTAACCAGTATTCCAAGAGATTTAGTAGTAACTATCCCAGCACATGGCGAAACAGGTGAGAAGAAAAATAAAATCAACGCAGCTTATGCCTTTGGTGGACCAAATCTTTCAGTCAAGACCGTAGATAACTTAGTAGGTGTTCAGATGGATAATTATGCAGAAATTGGCTTTGCCGGGTTGGTAAATGTGGTCAATAGTTTTGATGGCATCAGAGTTTGCCCATCTCAAGATTTCTCAGATAAAAAATCTGGATTGGAAATAAAAGAAGGTTGTCAGAAAGTTGATGGCTTAACTGCTTTGGCATATTCGCGAATGCGTTATGCCGATCCTAAAGGTGATATTGGAAGAACTGAAAGACAACAAGAAGTCGTGACTCAAATTGTGAAAAAATCTCTTTCCCCATTTACACTTCTTAATCCATTAAGGGCACCTCAAACAGTTTCTGCGATAGCAAACGCTGTCACCGTAAGTAAAGGTGTGGGACCTTTTGATTTAGTACCTCTTGTTTTTGCTTTAAGAAGTGGTGGAATAGATGCGGCCACCTTGCCTAATAAATCTGGTGGAAACATTGGCAATCTAGGCTCAACAAGAGTTATTACCGAAGATGCAAAAGAAGTATTTCTTGCCCTCCAAGAAGGAACAAAAATTCCTTCATTCGAAACAAAATAATTACTCAGTAATTCTGCCTGTTAGATAATCAGCAGCATGATGAGCTCTTTCTAAAAGATCTACCACATCATCGCCACTTATATTTACGTGTCCGACTTTTCTTCCTTCTTTAACTTTTTTGCCGTAAAGATGAATTCTTAACTCTGGATCGTGAGCCATACAGTGCAAAAATGGTTTATACATATCTAAATACTGACCACCCAAAACATTAACCATCACAGTAAAGGGCGCAACTAAATTAGGACTTCCTAAGGGTAAATCAAGAATTGCACGTAAATGGTTTTCAAATTGTGAGGTAGTAGCACCATCAATAGTCCAATGACCTGAATTAGTGGGACCTAATTTGATTTGACTTATAAAGAATTCGTTATTTCCAGTGTCTATGAATTCAACGGAAAAAATACCAACAATTTTGAAAAGTTCCGAAATTTGTAATGCAATTGACTGCAATTCACTTGCATAGTTATCAGATAAATTAGGTGCAGGAGTTATCACTTCGTCCAAAACACCATCAATTCTCTTAATCTGAGAAACCGGGTAAACCACACTTTGTCCATGAGGAGAGCGCGCAACTTGCAAACTCAACTCTCTTACAAATTTCACTTCATCATCTTTTACGACAAGTCCGGCATCCAATAAAGATTGTCGAATAAAGTTTGTATCTTGTAAATTTTCAATAGTTGAAAGACTTGGTCTAAATAATTGACCTTGCTCTTCAAGTTTCTTTAAGTTTTCAAGTGAAAACTCATACGCATCAAAAGTAATTACTTCAGTATCAAGGGCGAACTTAGTTAATTCAGCGTAATTATTTGTATCACCAACACTGACGCTATTTGCTATTAGTGCAGCACTTTCTTGCGAATCTTTACAAAGTATTTTTATGTCTATGTTTAGTCGAGTTGCTGCCTCTATTAACATTCGCGCAATTTGACTGCCGCCAATTATTCCCACAATCGGAAAATGTGATTTATTGGTCATAGTCCAAATCTTAACTAATTAAATGGATATCGGCAGAACTTAAATTTCTTAAACCTTCCGTTGTTTCAACAATTAGTTCACCCGTTTTGGATATATCCATAGCCTCTGCTTTGAAACTTTCTCCCCCAGGTAGTTGAGCAGTGATTTGGCTCCCAATTGTTAAGCAATTAGTTTTGTACTCTCTGGCAAGTGAAGGAGTTGGACTAGCTTGAGCATTATTTTCCTCAGTCCATCTTGCGCCTAACTCGCTGATGAACTGAGCAATTATTGATTCTTTAGATAAATCATTTTGTAAAAATGCTTTAAGCGATGTAGAATTTTTAATTGGTAATTCATTTAACTCCTGATCAAAATTTATACCAACTCCAGCAATTACATAATCTTTGTGTTTTTCTAACAAGATTCCAGCAAACTTGAATACTTTGTCTGATTCAACTAGCACAAGATCATTAGGCCACTTTATTTTAATGTTTTTCCTGGTTTCTGACTCAAGTGACTTAAATAGACACAGTCCAATTAGTAAAGGAATCCAACCAATCTCATTTTGATTATTTGGTTTTAAAATAATTGAGATGAAAATTGAAGAATTCTTTGGAGCTTCCCAAGTTCTATCTTGTCTACCTCTTCCCTTGGATTGAAAATTAGCTACAACAAATGTTCCTTCTACTGTTTGGTTATTTACTAATTCTTTGGCAATATCGTTAGTTGAAGTGACTTCATCTTTTAAAATGGCGTTTTGCCATAAACACTGTCGAAAGCGCAGTTCGCGCTCCAAAATTTGAGCATCAAGAGGTGCTCGATTCTTCAAAAATCCCGTCACACTGTTACCGTACGACAAGAGCCTTTTTCTTAGAGAGGACCACGTGGGTAAAAAGTCCAGTGACGGTGCAAATCCTCGTACCACCGCGTCAAAATTGGCTCACTTAGCGCAAATTAAAAAAGAAATCCACGTTGACCAAGCCAATGAATCCATTACAAAGCAGCATGCCAAAGGCAAGCAAAGTGCTCGTGAAAGATTAGCTTCACTACTTGATCCTGAATCATTTCAAGAAATAGATGAATTAGTAAGGCATCAAAAAAATAATTTCGGTATGGATAAAAATCGTCCAGCAGGAGACGGTGTAATTATTGGATTCGGAACAGTTGATGGTCGACCTGTTTATGTTTATTCCCAAGACTTCACTGCCATGGGTGGCTCTTTAGGTGAAGCAATGGGTGGAAAAATTGTTAAGTTAATGGATTTAGCAATCAAATCTGGTGCACCAATTGTTGGTATTAACGATTCTGGTGGAGCAAGAATTCAAGAAGGTGTTGCATCCCTTGCAATGTATGGAGAAATATTTTTAAGAAATACCAGAGCATCAGGTGTTATTCCACAAATTTCCATAATTATGGGACCTTGCGCTGGTGGAGCTGTTTATTCCCCGGCCCTAACTGATTTTGTTGTAATGGTTGATAAAACATCACACATGTTTATTACTGGTCCAGACGTTATTAAAACTGTAACTGGTGAAGAAGTTTCCTTTGAAGACTTAGGTGGAGCAAGAGCACACGCCACAAAATCTGGTGTAGCTCATTACATGGCAAACGATGAGGATGATGCTTTGGATTATGTGAGAACACTTTTGAGTTTCTTGCCTTCAAATAACGCTGAACCTTCCCAACATTTTGAATCAAAAGTAGATCTGCAAGTTAACCAACATGACTTAGAAATGGATTCATTAGTTCCCGACTCTCCAAATCAACCTTATGACATGCACGTTTTAGTTAAACATGTTTTAGATGATGATGAATTCTTCGAAATTCATGGTGGTTGGGCTCCAAACATCATGGTTGGATTTGGTCGCATTGAAGGACAAAGTGTTGGCATTGTTGCAAATCAACCAATGCAATTTGCTGGAACTTTAGACATTGAAGCTTCAGAAAAAGCTGCGCGCTTTGTAAGAACTTGCGATGCTTTCAATATTCCAATCATTACTTTTGTTGATGTTCCAGGATTTTTACCTGGTGTTGATCAAGAGTATGGCGGAATTATTAGACGAGGTGCCAAATTAATTTATGCTTACGCCGAAGCAACAGTTCCATTAATCACCGTAATTACCAGAAAAGCCTATGGCGGTGCATACATTGTTATGGGATCAAAACATTTAGGTGCTGACTTAAATCTGGCTTGGCCAACTGCTCAAGTTGCTGTGATGGGTGCCCAAGGTGCGGTAAATATTTTGTTTAGAAAAGAAATCACTGCTGCAAAAGATCCTGTAGCAGAGCGTGCCGACAAAATCAGTGAGTACGAAGAAGCATTTGATAATCCTTATGTGGCAGCAGAACGTGGCTGGATTGATGCAGTGATTGCTCCAAGTGAAACCAGAATCAGAATTATTAGAGGACTTCGCCAACTAATTACCAAACGTGAATCAATGCCTCCTAAGAAACACGGAAATATTCCATTATGACCAAACCACTTGAATTTACAGTTCTTCGAGGCAATCCAAGTTCAGAAGAAATAGCTGCCATTCATGTTGCACTACAGGTAGCAAAGAATTCATCTGAAGAATTAGGTAAACAGAAAAAGAGAATAAGTAACTGGAATAGTCCTCAATTTAGATTTAGAAATACTCCACACCTAACCAGCGGTTGGCAATACTCCTACCTTTCTGGAGCATGAGTTTTCCGGTAATCCTGGCGTCTGCCTCCCCTGCCAGATTGATGCTTCTTCGAAGCCAAAAAATTAATCCAATTGTTATTCCTTCAGAAATAAATGAAAAACAAATCGAAGAGGAACACAAATGTCAATCAACTGAAGTAATTGTTGAAAAACTTTCAATTTCTAAAGCAAATTATGTTCTGGAGAATAATCTTTCATTAGATAAGGGTGTTTTGATTGCTGCAGATTCTATGCTTGAATTTGAATCCAAAAGTTTTGGTAAACCCTTGAATGCCAATAATGCTATTGAGCGCTGGAAACAAATGCGTGGAAAATCTGGAATTTTACATACCGGGCATACAGTTATTCGTTTAGATAATAAGCAAACAATTTCAAGAGTAGTTTCAACAAAAGTTCAATTTGCTAACGTTGATGACGAAGAAATAGTTGCATATGTTGCCTCAGGTGAACCTTTACAAGTTGCTGGTGCTTTTACATTGGATTCTTTAGGCGCAGCTTTTGTTACACAAGTTCAGGGCGACCACAGCAACGTAGTTGGGTTATCACTTCCCACGCTTCGAGAAATTGTTCGTGATCTTGGACTCTCTTGGACTTCTCTATGGGAAATGGCATAAAGTAACAAATCATGGCTAAATCTGGCTCACAAAACATTTCAATTACAAAAATACTTATTGCAAACCGTGGTGAAATTGCAGTTCGCGTTGCTAGAGCTTGTAAAGATGAAGGAATCTCAAGTGTGGCAATTTATGCTGAATCGGATAGAGATGCGCTACATGTATTACATGCTGATGAAGCATATTCATTAAATGGAAGCCTTGCTTCTGAAACTTACCTTTCAATTCCAAAGATTCTTGAAATTGCTAAAAGATCTGGTGCTGATGCAATACACCCTGGTTATGGTTTTCTTTCTGAAAATGCCGAGTTTGCTCAAAGTGTTATTGACGCAGGATTAGTTTGGATTGGCCCACCACCTGCTGCAATTAAGTCTTTAGGTGACAAAGTGCAAGCTCGACATATTGCTGCCAAAGTTGGAGCACCACTAGTTCCTGGAACCAAAGATCCTGTAAATAATGCTCAAGAAGTTGTTGAATTTGCCACAAAACATGGTTTACCAATTGCGATTAAAGCAGCTTTTGGTGGCGGTGGGCGTGGATTAAAAGTTGCTCGTAATCAAGAAGAAATAGTTGAACTTTATGAATCAGCTGTAAGAGAAGCAACAGCAGCTTTTGGTCGAGGTGAATGTTTTGTTGAAAGATATTTAGATCGACCACGACATGTGGAAACTCAATGTTTGGCAGATAAATTCGGCAACGTTGTTGTGGTTTCAACTAGAGATTGCTCGTTGCAAAGAAGACACCAAAAACTAGTAGAAGAAGCTCCTGCCCCATTCTTAACAGATGATCAAAGACGACAACTTTATGATTCCTCAAAAGCAATTCTTAAAGAAGCATCTTATGAAGGTGCTGGAACTTGTGAATTCTTAATCGGACAAGATGGAACAATTTCATTTCTCGAAGTAAACACAAGATTACAAGTGGAACATCCAGTTAGTGAAGAAGTTACTGGAATTGATTTAGTTCGTGAACAAATAAGAATTGCAAGTGGAGAAAAACTTGGCTATCACGATCCAATAATTAATGGTCACAGTATTGAATTTAGAATAAACGGTGAAGATCCAGGAAGAAATTTCTTACCTGCCCCTGGTCAACTTAAAGTTTGGAAAGAACCAAGTGGCACTGGAGTAAGAGTTGACGCTGGTTTTAAAAAGGGTGATGTAATTGGTGGAAACTTTGATTCTTTACTTGCTAAATTAATTGTTACCGGCTCAACTAGAAAAGAAGCAATTGAAAGAGCAAAAAGGGCTTTGAGTGAATTTGAAGTTGAAGGAATTGCCACAGCTCTTCCATTTCATCGTGCTGTATTAGATGATCCAGCATTTGCTCCCGATGATTCGCTACAAAAATTTAGCATTTACACAAGTTGGATAGAAAATGAATTTAATAATCAGATTCCGCAATACAAAGATTCATCTTTACCCACAACAACTGATGAGAGATCTTCACTTGTTCTTGAAATAAATGGAAAGCGCATTGAAATAACCATGCCAAATGGTTTGACTTCTGGTGGAGTTAAACAAAAGAAACCACCAGTTGCCAGACACCAAAGAACAACCTTGGGAGCCCTTGACTCCGATGCTGTTCAAAGTCCGATGCAAGGAACGGTTGTAAAGATTGCTGTAAAAAATGGGCAAAGTGTTTCCGAAGGTGAACTTTTGTTTGTTATTGAGGCCATGAAAATGGAACAACCCATAAACGCTCATAAAGGTGGGGTTGTAAGTGAACTTTCTGTTGAGGTTGGTGCATCTGTTGCAAACGGTGCAGTTTTGTTAGAAATTAGGGACTCTAGTTCTTCGTAAGCTTGGCTTTTCTTGTGTGACATTTCACATCCAATTGAACAACTTTTGAATATGCAGGCCTAGGGGCTTTCGCACTAAACTCAGGCTCATGGCAATTAGTTCGCTAGATCGAGGGGTTGAATCTTCAACCCGAGCCAAAATTGGTTTACGCCATTTAAGAATAGACAAGTGGTGGCTACAGCCAGCAATTTCTGTATTTGTTTTAGTCTCATTCATTATTTATTCAACTTTTAGAGCTTTCGAAAATAAGTATTATTTTGTTGAACCTTTAATTTCACCTTTTTATTCACCATGTCTTGCTGCTAGTTGTATTGAAGGTGCTTCACATATTGGACAACCAATTGGAACTTGGTGGGTTCTATCTCCTGCACTACTTATCTTGGCATTCCCATTAGGTTTTAGATTAACTTGTTATTACTACCGAAAAACTTATTACCGTTCATTTTGGTTATCACCACCAAGTTGTGCAGTTGCTGAACCTCACAAATCCTATTCGGGTGAAACAAAATCACCGCTAATTTTACAAAACTCACATCGCTACTTTTTTATTGCTGGATTAGCCTTTAACGTCTTGCTAACTTATGACGCAATAATTTCGTTTAAAAACGCTGAAGGACAATGGGGCCACATGAGTGTGGGCACATTAGTTCTCTTAGCAAATGCCACTTTCCTTTGGCTTTATTCTTTGTCTTGTCATTCATGTCGACATATTTTAGGCGGTAAATTAAAGCATTTCAGCAAGAATCCAATTAGATACAAGACTTGGACAATAGTTTCTAGATTAAACGCTGATCATCCAAAATATGCATGGATCTCTTTAATTGGTGTGGCCTTATGTGATCTTTACGTAAGACAAGTGGCAAGTGGAGCAATCACTAATTTCTATTTCTTCTAAAGGGGAATAATGACCGAAATTGAACGTCACGACTTTGATGTTGTGATTGTTGGAGCAGGCGGAGCTGGGCTTCGTGCTGCCATTGAATCTCGTGCCAGCGGATTAAAGACAGCAATTATTTGTAAATCACTTTTTGGAAAAGCTCACACTGTAATGGCCGAAGGTGGCATTGCTGCATCTATGGGAAATGTGAACTCAAATGACAACTGGCAGGTGCACTTTCGTGACACCATGCGTGGTGGAAAATTTCAAAATCATTGGAGAATGGCTGAACTTCACGCCAAGGAATCACCAGATCGCGTTTGGGAATTAGAAACTTATGGTGCCCTTTTTGATCGAACACCAGATGGAAAAATCAGCCAAAGAAACTTTGGTGGACATGAATATCCACGCCTAGCCCACGTTGGTGATCGCACAGGTTTGGAATTAATCAGAACACTGCAACAAAAGATCGTTTCCCTACAACAAGAAGACTTCAAAGAATCTGGCGATTACGAATCAAGAATCAAAGTTTTTGCAGAATTAACAGTTACTGAAATTCTCAAAACCGATGACAAGGTTTCAGGAGTTTTGGGATATTGGCGAGAAAATGGAAAATTTGTTTTATTCCAAGCACCAGCTGTTGTGTTAGCAACTGGTGGAATTGGTAAATCATTCAAAGTAACTTCCAATTCATGGGAAGGCACTGGTGATGGTCACGCACTAGCTTTAAAAGCTGGTGGAAATTTAATGCACATGGAATTTGTGCAATTTCATCCAACTGGCATGGTTTGGCCACCAAGTGTTAAAGGAATTTTAGTAACAGAATCAGTTCGTGGTGATGGTGGAGTTTTGAAGAACTCTGAAGGTAAAAGATTTATGTTTAATTACATTCCTGCAGTATTCAAAGATAAATATGCAGAAACAGAAACTGAAGCAGATGGCTGGTATGAAAACCCTGATTCAAATAGAAGACCACCAGAGCTATTACCAAGAGATGAAGTAGCTCGTGCAATTAATGCTGAAGTAAAAGCAGGACGAGGTTCACCTCACGGAGGTGTTTTCTTAGATGTTTCAACACGTCTAAAACCAGAAGTAATTAAAAAGAGATTGCCTTCAATGTGGCATCAATTTAAAGAATTAGCAGATGTTGACATAACTAAGCAACCTATGGAAGTTGGACCAACATGTCACTATGTAATGGGTGGAATCCAAGTTGATCCCGACACAGGTGCTGCAATAGGTGTAACTGGTCTATTTGCTGCCGGAGAAGTTGCCGGTGGGATGCATGGTTCAAATAGATTGGGTGGAAATTCACTATCTGATTTATTAGTTTTTGGTCGTCGTGCAGGTGTAGGTGCAAGTGCCTATGTTAAGTCCCTATCAAATAAGCCAAAGGTTTCTGAACAAGTTATAGAAAATGCATTAAGTAAAGCAACTGCCCCATTTAATGGCACAAGTAATGAAAATCCTTATGCTGTCCACCAAGAACTGCAGCAAGTAATGAATGATCTTGTAGGAATTATTCGTGATGGTAAAGAAATGATTGAAGCAATATCAAAACTAGAAGACCTAAAGAAACGTGCTAAGAATGTAACCGTTAAAGGTGGAAGACAATTTAACCCTGGCTGGCACTTGGCCCTTGATTTAGAAAACATGTTGCTAGTGAGCGAATCAATCGCTAAAAGTGCGTTGGTAAGAGAGGAATCTCGCGGTGGCCACACTCGAAATGATTTTCCAACTATGGATAAAAACTGGAGACCAAAACACGTTATTACTTCCTGGAATGGAAGCAAAATTGAGACCAAGATTGAATCAATACCACCAATGCCAAAAGAACTTGCAAACCTGTTTGAACAAGAGGAATTAAGTAAATACTTATTGCCAGAAGAATTAGTGCAACTGGGAATGGGAGCATAACGATGGGTTATCTAGCAAAATTACGAGTTTGGCGTGGCAATAAAGAAAAAGGCGAATTAGTCAATTACAACGTCGAAGTAAGTGAAGGCGAAGTGCTGCTTGATGTAATTCATAGATTACAAGCAACTGAAAGTCCAGATTTGGCTGTGCGCTGGAATTGTAAAGCTGGAAAATGCGGATCTTGTAGTGCTGAAATTAACGGCAAACCAAGCTTGATGTGTATGACAAGAATGAATACCTTCAACGAAGAAGATCAAGTAACTGTTACTCCACTTAGAACATTTCCTGTGATTAAAGACTTAGTAACGGATGTTTCTTTTAACTACATCAAAGCAAGAGAAGTACCGGCTTTCAAAGGTCCTGAGAACCTCAAACCGGGTGAATACAGAATGCAACAAATTGACGTTGAAAGAAGCCAAGAATTTAGAAAATGTATTGAATGCTTCTTATGTCAAGATGTTTGCCACGTAATTAGAGACCATGAAGAAAATAAAGAAAGTTTTGCTGGACCTAGATTCTTTATTCGCCTAGCAGAATTAGATATGCATCCATTGGATGAATTAGACAGAAAAAGAGAAGCACAAGAATCTCATGGTTTGGGAATGTGTAACATCACAAAATGTTGTACAGAAGTGTGCCCAGAGCACATCAAGATCACAGATAACGCGATTATTCCTATGAAAGAACGCGTTGTTGATACTAAATATGATCCATTGATTTGGTTGGGTAAAACAATTACCCGCCGCAAGTAATTAAAGCTTAAAAACCAACTTTTTCATAAACACTCTTCAAAGTTGCGGCAGCCACTTTTTCAGCTTTTTGAGCACCCTCAGACATTAGTGAATTAAGTTGTTTTTCATCCGCCAACAAGGCTAAGGTTTTTTCCCTAAATGGCTTAACGATATTTTCAACAACTACTTCACCAGTGAATGTCTTTAAATCTCCATATCCTTTAGAGGCAAACTGAGCTTCAATAGCAGAAATTTCTTCATTTGTTACAGCCTTGATAATACTTATAAGATTTGAAACCCCTGGCTTATTTGTTGGATCGTATTTTATTTCTTTACCGCTATCGGTTATAGCTGTTTTGAATTTCTTTATCACCACATCTGGTTCATCCATGATAAAAATACATCCTTGCGGTGATGATTTACTCATCTTGGAACTTGGGTCTTGTAGATCTAAAATCTTGGCTGATTCTTTAACGATAAAAGCTTCTGGAACTACAAAAGTTTGTCCAAACTGATTATTAAATCTAACCGCAAGATCTCTAGTTAATTCCAAATGCTGTCTTTGATCTTCACCAACTGGAACACTTTGTGCTTGGTAAAGCAAAATATCTGCTGCTTGCAGAATTGGATAGGTAAACAATCCAACCGAAGATCTTTCTTGACCACCTTTTTGTGTTTTGTCTTTAAACTGGGTCATTCTGCCTGCTTCACCAAAACCAGTGAAACAACTTAAGACCCAAGCAAGTTGAGCATGTTGTGGAACCTGGCTTTGCACAAAAACTGTACTTTTTTTAGTATCGATTCCCACAGCTAAGAGTTGAGCAAAAGATGTGAGTGTTCTCTTTTTTAAAATCTTTGGATCAAATTCAGATGTGATTGCGTGTAAATCGACAACGGAGTAAAAACATTCATGTGTTTCTTGCATCTTTACCCATTGACGAAGGGCGCCGAAATAATTTCCAATATGAAAGGAATCAGCGGTGGGCTGAATTCCAGATAAGACACTTGGCTTTGCCATGAGTCTTATTGTCCACCATGATTGCTAGTTCCGGGCTCAATTCGACTTACTCTGACTCGTGAAATTCGTCGCACATCCATACTCAAGATTTCAAAGACGCATTGTTCAGCGATAACACTTTTACCTACAGCTGGAAGAGTGCCGAGTTTGGCGATAACAAAACCTGCGACTGTTTCATATGGGCCTTCAGGAAGATGAATATGAGTTGAATCAGCAAAATCATCAAGATTCATTAATCCATCGACTTCAACTTCCCCATGAAAATCAAGTTCACTTACTTCACTTTCTGGTTCGTCATCTTCATGTCGAATATCACCAATAAGTTCTTCAACTAAATCATCCAAAGTCACGATTCCAGCAGTTCCGCCATATTCGTCTGCAACGATTAAAAGATGCTGATTTCCTTTTCTCATTTGCGCAAGGGCACTTAAAACCGAAGTTGTTCCAGGTATTGACTCAACAGCAATAGCTATTTCTCTTAATTGCTTGCTTGACTTTCGTGCTTCAAGAGAAAGTAATTGTCTAACGTGCACAAATCCCACAACTTCATCAGCTGTTTTATTGATAACTGGATATTTGGTATGAGGCAGTTTTTCAACAACCAATGCGGCATCAGGAATTGTTGATTCAGCATCCAGAAATTCAACTTCGGTTCTAGGTGTCATTACTTCTTTTATTTCACGATCATCTGCTTCAAAGACATCGTCAATTAAAGCTCTCTCGTTTTCACTTAATTCTTCATGTCCTGCTACTAAATCTCTTAAGTCTTCACCACTTAATTCTTGGCGGCTTGCACTTGGGTCTCCCCCAAGTAATCTCACAATCAAATTTGTGGAATGACTTAATAACCAAATAAAAGGTCTGGAAATTCGAGCTAAAATATCAATTGGGTAAGCAGCAACAAGTGCCCAACTTTCAGAATTTTGCAGAGCTAACCTTTTGGGAACCAATTCTCCCAGAACAAGGGAGAAGTAAGCAATAAATAGTGTGATCAAAATAAAGGCGATAACTGAGACAACAGATTTTGGGAAAATTAGATCTAAAACTGGTGAAAGTACTGGGGTTAAACTCGAAGCACCAAATCCTGCACCAATAAAACCTGCAACTGTTACTCCCACTTGCACAGAAGCTAAAAATCTATTGGGATGATCGTGAAGTTCTTTTAGAAGTTTTCCTCTTCTACCTTTTGTTTCAGCGATTCTCTTAACTTGTGCTTCACGAAGTGAAACTAGCGCAATTTCTGCCGCGGCAAAGAAACCACCAACAAGGATGAAAAACAGAACAATAAGGGCACTTACCCAAGTACTCATATATTAAAGATGCTACTCAATCGTCTTGAAAAGATTAAAGGCTTGCATCCAGTTGACGCTTAATACCTGCCAAATAATCCTCTGTTGTTGCCCATTGGTGATCTTTGCTAATCAGACGGGCTAAGTCTTTCGTCATCAAACCTGATTCAACAGTTTTAATGCAAGCTCCTTCTAGAGTTTTTGCAAAACTGATTAGTTCATTATTGTTGTCAAGTTTACCTCTGTGAACTAATCCACCAGTCCACGCAAAAATTGATGCAATTGGATTTGTTGAAGTTGGTTCACCTTTTTGATGTTTACGATAATGACGCGTCACAGTTCCATGTGCTGCTTCAGATTCAACAGTTTTACCATCTGGTGTCATTAACACACTTGTCATCAAACCAAGAGAACCAAAACCTTGGGCAACAGTGTCACTTTGTACGTCCCCATCATAATTCTTACAGGCCCAAACATAACCGCCTTCCCACTTCAAAGCAGTTGCAACCATGTCATCAATTAAACGATGTTCGTAAGTTAAACCAGCTTTATCAAATTGGTTTTTAAATTCTTTTTCAAATATTTCTTGGAAAATATCTTTGAAGCGACCATCGTATGCTTTAAGAATTGTGTTCTTAGTTGATAGATAAACTGGATAATTTCTAATCAGACCATAATTCAGTGAAGCACGAGCAAAATCTTTGATACTTTCATCAAAGTTATACATTCCCATAGCAACACCTGAGCCTGAAAAGTCAGCTACTTGAAATTCCATTGGGCTTGAGCCATCTGCTGGCTGATAAGTCATTGTTACTTTTCCAGGACCTGGAACAACAAAATCTGTGGCCTTGTATTGATCTCCATGAGCATGACGACCAATAACAATTGGCTTTGTCCAAGATGGAACTAAGCGGGGAATGTTACTAATAATGATTGGTTCACGAAAAATTACTCCACCTAGAATATTTCTGATTGTTCCATTAGGAGATTTCCACATCTTTTTTAAACCAAATTCTTTAACTCTTGCTTCATCTGGAGTAATAGTGGCACATTTAACGCCCACGCCGTGTTTTTTAATGGCGTTAGCTGAATCAATTGTTACTTGATCATCTGTTTTGTCACGATTTTCAATGCTGAGATCATAATATTCAAGATTGACATCAAGGTATGGCAAAATTAATTCATCTTTAATGAATTGCCAAATGATGCGAGTCATTTCATCGCCATCAAGTTCTACTACTGGATTTGCTACCTTAATTTTTGCCATTTTTTCCTTTTTCTTTACAGATCTTTAACGTCAGCTTGTTTTGCTCTAACAGCTTCTGCAGCAGTTTTAAGCGCGGTGGTTTCTTCAAGGGTTAATTTTGTTTCAATAACTTTATTTATTCCCTTAGCACCAATTTCTGCTTCTACTCCTAAATAAACACCGCTAATTCCAAATTCGCCATCTACCCAAGCACACACTGGCATGATGCGTCCAGAATTTGTAGCAACTGCTTTTGCCATTTCTGCAGCAGCTGCAGAGGGTGCATAGTAAGCAGAACCTGTCTTTAGCAGAGCCACAACTTCTGCTCCTCCGTTACGAGTTCTATCAACTAAATTGTCAATCTCTTCTTTAGATAAAACTTCGCTTAAGGCTTTTCCTTTAACGCTAGATTGACTTGGAACTGGAACCATAGTTTCGCCATGTGAACCAAGTGTTAATGTTTTTACATCATTTACATTTGAACCTGTTTTCTCGGCAACAAAATTAGTAAATCTTGCAGTATCTAGCATTCCTGCTTGTCCCATTACTCTATTTTTTGGAAAACCTGTTGCTAATTGTGCAAGGGCTGTCATTTCATCTAATGGATTAGAAACAACTATCACTATTGAGTCTGGAGCATGTTTTGCAATATTTTCTGAAACTTGGCGAACAATTTTCGCATTTGTTTCAATTAAATCCATGCGGCTCATACCCGGTTTTCTTGGTAAACCAGCGGTGATGACAACAATGTTGCAGCCTTTAATAACTTCGTAACCTGATCCATCAAGTCCTGTTGTTTGGCCAATGATTTTTGTTTCAAAATTTTGAATTGGTCTTGATTGATTCATATCCAAAGCTAAACCTTCAGCTTTGCCTTCCAAGACATCTGTTAAAACAACGGTTTCGAAAATGTCATATTCTGCTAGGCGCATTGCTGTAGTGGAGCCATAAAATCCTGCTCCGATAACTGCGACTTTTCCTGATCTGCTCACCTAGATACCAGATCCTCTCAAATTAAAGGGTGTATTCGTAAGAAGTTCAATTGAAATTCTAGTCAATAACTTTGAAGAGGGTTTATGAGGGCACAACTATTGAAAGAGTTAAAAGAAAAACTGCGAAACTAACCAAAATCAAAACATCTATCCATTTGGTTCTCACGTATAGCCAGCCAAGAGTGAATCTTGGAAGTGACGCACGTAACACAGCTGCTACAACAACACCTACTGAAAAAACTAAAGCACCAACACGAAAATTTAATTGAGTGGCCAAAACAATTCCTACAGCCGTTACCAGCAACGGAACAAGTGTTGGCCATTGTCTACTAATTAGTTTTTGCCAACGACCAGATTTACTTGGATTATCATTTATTGAAACTGCGCGTAAAGATCTACTCTCAGAATTTGGTTGAGGAGTTGTTGCGCTCATAAATCAAAGATTACCTTAAATCACTTGCTAGGTAGACAGCCAAGAGCATGAGACCTGCACCACTTATGAGAGCCCAGCCCACATTTATGTTCGCATTGGGCAATATCACGTCTAGTGCAATTGAAGTTATCAATTGACCAGCAACACTTGCTAATCCAAAAAGTAATACACCTAGAGTTCTAATTGTCGCTGCTGCAAGAAATACCACCACAGCTCCCAAAAACCCTGCTGAATAAAGCCACCACTGATCTGGCCATGAATTCCAATTTTTACCAAATAAGTTCATCACTATTAATACAGTTAATACTGCAAACATTGACATAGGAAAATTAATAAAAGCAGAAACTTGTGAGTTGCTAGCTTTTGTAACACGACCGTTTAAAGCAAACTGAATCGTTACAGCAAAACCGGCTATGACAACGGCAAGAATTGGTAACCATAGAATTTTTCCTTCAAATTCTGAGACTGATAGCAAAACTGCAACTATGCCAATAACGACAGCAAGTGCTCTCTTTGGTGTTATTTTTCTTTTTGCCCCTGAGCTAAACCCGAATTTATCAACAATAATTCCGCTTACATTTTGAGACGCAACTAAAACAACTGTGAATAACCCCGTGCCAATAATGCTTACTGTGCTTGACGCTGTTGAAATATAAACGGCTCCGGCAACCCCACCCAATAACTGCCACTTAGCAAAATTTCCTGAAATAACAGCTTTGAAAAGTTTTTTTGCTTGTTTCCTAACATTGGGATTAAGAAGGAATAGTGCTGTAAATATTGTTCCACCAATATTTGAGACCAAAGCGGCCATGATTCCATCGTTTAATTCTTTAGCTAATTGACCACTAATTCCTGCTTGCAAAGTTGCAGCAACACCAGCAATAAATGCCAAAGTAATTGAAATTGGAACACTTGCTTTTTCAATGAGAAAAATGGCGCACACCTGTTAGATACATTGTTATTCCAGCTTTTTTCGCTACAGCAATTACCTCATCATCATTCTTAGATCCACCTGGATGAACAACAGCACTCACGCCAGCATTGATTAAAATCTCTAATGCATCAGCAAAGGGAAAGTATGCATCAGATGCAGCAACACTTGATTTAGATTTGTCTTTACCTGCCCTTTTGACGGCAAGTTCTGCAGCGTCAACTCTATTTACTTGTCCCATCCCTATGCCAACAAGTCCACCGTCTTTAGCTAAAACAATTGCATTGGACTTTGGTGCGCGAACACAACGCCAAGCAAATTCTAAATCAGCTAATACCTCTGCTGATGGTTTTTCTCCTGCAACTAATTTCCATTCTGTTGGGTCATCACCGTTTGCTTCAACGTCATCAACTGTTTGCATTAAAACGCCACCTGAAATTGTGCGCCATTCAACTCTGTGACCCATGTGGGGACCAGCCAATTGCAGAATTCTTAAATTTGGTTTCATTTGCAAAATTTTTAGTGCATCTTCATCAAAAGCTGGTGCCACGATTACTTCAGTAAACACTTCATTAACAAGTTGAGCTGTTTCTTTATCAACTTTTCTATTTGTTGCTACAACCCCACCAAATGCTGAAACTTTGTCGGCTTCTAAAGCTTTCTTATAAGCAGTCGCTAAATCTTTTCCTATTGCTATGCCACATGGATTGGCATGCTTAATTATTGCCACACATGGTTCCACGTGATCAAAAACTGCCGCACGGGCACTATCGGCATCAACAAAATTGTTATAAGACATGTCTTTTCCAGCTAATTGTTTTGCTTGTGCAATACCTTTTTCTGAACTAATTCCTTTATAAAGTGCCGCTGTTTGATGTGGATTTTCGCCGTAGCGAAGTACTTGAGACCTAGTAAACGATGCACCAACCCAAGATGGTGAATCTTGTTCAGGAGTAACTTTTCGAGAAAACCATCTAGCAATCAAAGTGTCGTAGGTGGCGGTATGGGCAAAAGCTTGTGCTGACCATCTCATTCTTAATTCTCGACTTATTCCAGAATTCAAATTTCTAATTAAATTTGGGTATTCATCAGGTGAAACAATTACTGAGACATTTTCAAAATTCTTAGCAGCACTTCGAATTAAAGCTGTACCACCAATATCGATTTGTTCAATACAACTCTCTAAATCTGCACCTGAGGCCACTGTTTCGCCAAAGGGATATAAATTAACTACCACTAAATCAAATGCCTTTATATTCAATTCAGCAAGAGATTTTTTGTGTTCACCTTTTCGTGAATCAGCAAGTATTCCTGCATGAATTTGTGGGTGCAAAGTTTTTACTCGGCCATCTAGGATTTCATCAAATTTAGTTACTTCTGCAATATTTGTAACGGGAATATTTAAATCAGCGATTTGTTGTGCAGTAGCACCGGTGGAAACAATTTCTACATTAGATTCGTAAAGGGCTTTAGCTAATTGTGCTAAACCATCTTTATTGGAAACACTTATCAGTGCTCTGGTTAATTTTATTTTGCTCATAAATAAGAGGCCATCCCTTCCCAGTATTTCTTCCTCAGAGCCTAGCCAAGTGAGATTTTCCAGAGAATTTCTCCGGGTGTTCTTTCTATTCTTCGCCAGAATCCACGTCTACTGGTTGGGTAATTTGAGATTGTCTATTTTTTCTCCAAGCAAAGACCACCAAGATCACAAAAGCTTGCCCGATTAAAAACCAGGTCATATTTCTTTGAAAGATTTCTTTTGGTGAAACGCCAAAATTTAGTAATAAATTATTTCCAAGAGAACCTGAGCTTAGAAATCCCAACAGACTCAGTATTGCTGAGACTCCTAATGCCACAAAAAATGAACTAACAATCCAAATAGATATTTTTTTATTCTTGGTACTAATGGCCATTAAGACGCCAATAAATATTGGGATAAGAAAAAAATACCTTGTCCAGGAAGGCAATGTTGTTGGAATTAATCCAAACCAAGGCCAAGCTGGCAATTGAGAGATAGTCACTGAATTTAAAGAAATATTTGAACCAGCACCCAGTGCAACAGTGGAGTTAGTTATCCATGCCCATGCCCACAAAATAAAATTTGGTAACCAACCAATTCCTGATATTATCACAGCAATTACTGCCACAATTCCTCCTAATAGTGAGGACTGGATAAGCAACATATTTCTGTAATTCAATCCAATTGCCACAGCTACAACTAGAAATCCAATAAGCAAAACAAGTAATAAATATCTTAGGATTAACTTGATGATTCTTTTTATAACTTCATCCAAATCATCAAATATTAACGACCAGGTTCCCCCTACAGTTCCCACAGCCAAAATTGACATTGATACAACCATGACAGTTGGCTTTAACATCACAGAAATCCAATTTATATTTAGTGGATCAACAAAAAACCTTAATACTGCAATCACAAGGCAATAAGAAATTGAAGCAACACTAACAACTAATAATGAAATCAGAGTTGGCCTTTTCATTTCTTCGTGCAAAGCAGAACGAATTGCCCACCTAGAAGATCTATATAAAGAAAGTAAGGTCAGTAACAAAAAACCTAAGAAAGGTAGAGATAAAATCGTGGAGTTAATAACTAAGGGAACTCCCTGCATTGCTAAATATCCCCAAATTACTACTTTGAAAGCTTCAGAAATAGAAGTTGAACTATCGCCTGCCAATATCCAAGTTGTAAAAATAAGAATTACAGAAGAGCCAAAAGTAATTAAAAATGTCCAAAGAGTTACTAAGAGTCCAGCAGTTACAACACTATGTCGTTGTACTGGAGTATCAATCACAAACTTATTTTATTGCGGCGCGCAGTAAAAGTGCTGTTTCACTTGGAGTTTTACCAACTTTTACACCAGCTTTTTCTAATGCGATTTTTTTAGCCTCAGCAGTTCCACTTGATCCAGAAACAATTGCACCAGCATGTCCCATTGTTTTGCCTTCTGGTGCAGTAAATCCTGCAACGTAAGCCACCACAGGTTTTTTGATATTTGCTTTTATGAACTCGGCAGCTTTTTCCTCTGCGTCTCCACCAATTTCGCCAATCATCACAATTGCTTTTGTATCTGGGTCATTTTCAAATTCACGCAAAGCATCAATGTGAGTGGTGCCAATAATTGGGTCTCCACCAATTCCAATTGCGGTGGTAAAACCTAAATCTCTTAATTCATACATCATTTGGTAAGTAAGAGTTCCTGATTTAGAAACTAGACCAATTGATCCTTTTGCTGTTATATCTGCAGGAATAATGCCTGCATTACTTAATCCTGGAGAGATAATTCCTGGACAGTTTGGTCCAATAATTCTAGTTTTGCCAGATTTCTGTGCGTAAGAAAAGAAGTGTGCAGTGTCATGTACAGGAATTCCTTCAGTAATAACAACAACTAAGGGTATTTGAGCATCCACTGCTTCAACCACAGCGCCTTTGGCAAATTTAGGTGGCACAAAAACTACAGAAACATTTGCTCCTGTTGCAGACATTGCTTCTGAAACTGAATTAAATACTGGAACGTTTTGTCCAGCTACTTCTAAACTTTGTCCACCTTTTCCAGGAGTAACACCACCAACAATTTTTGTACCAGATTTAATCATTCGTTCAGTATGTTTTTTACCTTCAGAACCTGTCATTCCTTGCACAATTACTTTGCTATTTTCATTTAACAAAATTGCCATTATTTAACTCCTGCAGCTAACTCTGCTGCTCTTGCTGCAGCGTTATCCATGGTGTCAACAATTTCAATGTTATCTGGTTTAGCTTCTCTTAAAATTCTTAAACCTTCTTGCGCATTATTTCCATCTAGTCGAACCACGATTGGTCTTTGTGCATAGTTAGAACCAGATTTCAACATTTCAATTGCTTGCACAATTCCATTTGCTACAGCATCACAAGCTGTGATTCCACCAAATACGTTTACAAAAACTGATTTAACTGAAGGATCAGACAAAATAATTCCCAAACCATCAGCCATTACTTGGGCTGAAGCACCACCACCAATATCAAGGAAGTTAGCAGGTTTTACCCCACCAAATTTTTCACCTGCATAAGCCACGACATCAAGTGTGCTCATTACAAGTCCGGCACCGTTACCAATAATTCCAACACTGCCATCAAGTTTCACATAATTTAAATCTTTTGCTTTGGCCGCTGTTTCTAATGGATCCACATTGGCGGTATCAACAAAATTTTCATTTTCAGGATGTCTAAAGTTTGCATTTTCATCTAGGGTGACTTTTCCATCTAGAGCAACGATTCGATCATCATTAGTTCTTACTAAAGGATTTACTTCCACCAAAGTTGCATCTGAGGAAACAAATAATTTCCACATCTTTTCAATTAAAACTGCTACGTCTTTTTGTACTTCTGAAGGAATTCCTGCGGCAATAGATATTTCTAAGGCTTTAGCGCTATCAACACCTGTTAATGGATCAATCTTTATCATCGCTAATTTTTCAGGAGTTTTTGCTGCTACTTCCTCAATGTCCATTCCGCCAGCAACACTTGCCATCGATAAAAAGGTTCTATTTGTTCTATCTAACAAAAATGAAACGTAATATTCTTCCTTGATATCTTCTGCTGGTGTGATCAAAATCTTTTTAACAATATGACCTTTGATATCAAGGCCTAAAATATTTTTTGCTTTTTCTAAAGCCTCACTTGGATTATTCGCTAATTTAACGCCACCGGCTTTGCCTCGGCCACCAGTTTTTACTTGTGCTTTGACAACTACAGCGCAATTAAATTCTGCTGCAGCTTTTTGGGCATCTTCTGGGGTGCTAACAACTTTGCCAACTTGAGTGGTAACTCCGTGGGTAGCAAAAAGTTCTTTTGCTTGGTATTCATAGAGATCCACAGTCTTTATGTACTCCTTGTATAAATGTCCTCGTTATTGAACATTTCCTCCTAAGCCTAATGTCTCAGGTGAAAACTTCTTACTTTGAGTCAAATGGCAAATATCACTAACCCACCTTAGTGTTACTGGAGTGACATCGGGCAAGGTTAAGGACAAGATGCTAAAACTAAAAGCGCCAAATAATCGATGGATCTCAGGTTCAATCCTGGTGATTGCAATTGGACTAACTATTGCAATGACTTTGCCTTCAAATTTTGCGGGCTCATCTGATCCTGTTGTTGTCGCTGATGCTTCCTTAGAAGTTTCTGTTGCCAATAAAGTTATTGGTGCAGCAGATTTGCCAATTGTTGAAACTCCAGCTGCTGCAAAATTAGGAGCACCTGGCACTGAAGAAAAAATTCAAAAGTTTAAAGCTCAAGCAGCAGATTTAGCAGCCAAAGAAGTAGCACGAATTGCTGCTGAAAAAGAAAAGAAAGCTGCAGAAAGAAGAGCGTTAAGAGCCAAATACACAGTCAATCCTGCTCGAGCCAGAATCTCAGTTGGTTATGGTCGACGAGGAAGAATTTGGGATTTAGGTTGGCACACTGGTATTGATTTCAACGGAAATTATGGAGATTCAGTTTTTGCAGCCAGAGTTGGCACAGTAATTTTCACTGGTTGGAGACCTGCTTATGGTCGAACAATTGAAGTAAGACATCTTGATGGTGTGGTAACACGTTATGCACACTTATCACGAATAAGAGTTGTTGCTGGACAAGAAGTTGATGTGGGAGAAAGAATTGGAAACATTGGTGCATCTGGAAAAGCATTTGGAGCCCATTTACATTTTGAAACGTTAGTGAACGGAAATTATAAAAATCCTGGTATATGGCTTTGGGGAAATGATTAACTAAAGTTTTTCAACAGGGGCATATCTAAGTAGTAAACGTTTCACACCATGTGAACCAAAATCGATAGTAGCTTCAGCACTTTCTCCGCTTCCGGCAGTTTCAGTAACATTTCCTAGACCAAAGCGTTCGTGCAAGACTTTATCGCCAACATTAAGAATTAAATATTGCTTAGGTTCTTTCGGTTTACTTGCTCTTGACATGGCAGGAGCAGCACCAAATCCACCAGATGAAACTGGTTGATTCATTGGTTCTAATCTTTGCCAACTAATTAAGGATGCAGGAATTTCATCTAAGAATCTTGAACTTGGGTTATAAGAAGGTGCTCCCCAAACAGATCTGGTGACAGATCTTGTGACATAGAGTCTTTCTCTTGCTCGAGTAATTCCAACATAGGCAAGTCTTCGCTCTTCGGATAATTCTTTATCATTTGTTTGTGATCTAGCATGAGGAAAAATTCCCTCTTCCATGCCAGTTAGGAATGTAATTGGAAATTCCAAACCTTTTGCAGTGTGCAGGGTCATTAAGGTAATAAGTCCTTCATCATTTCCTGGCACATCATCTGAATCAGCCACTAAGGAAACGTGTTCTAAGAATTGCGCTAAACCGTTTTCACCAGCACTATGACTTGCTTCGTATTCTCGTGCCACAGATTCAAGTTCAGTTAAGTTCTCAACACGTCCTTGGTCTTGGGCATCATCTGAGTTAAAAAGAATTTCAAGATAACCAGTTTTTTCTAACACTGCATGAACAATTTCTGAAGGCTTTGTATCAGCTAAGAACATGTCCCTAAAACTTTGCATCATTTCAGCAAACTCGATTAAAGAGGAGCTGGCCTTAGCACTTAATTCAGTTATATTGGCAGCCTGTTGAATAGCTTGTCCATAACTTAACTTATTTTTTCTGGCAAAATTATCGATCACATCTTCTGCTTTATCCCCAATTCCTCGTTTAGGGACATTGATAATTCTTCGCAAAGAAAGTTCATCATCAAGATTAATGATGGCTCTTAAGTAAGCCAAAATATCTTTGACTTCTTTTCTTTCATAAAATTTCAAGCCACCCACAACTCGATAAGGAACACCAATTCTTATAAATACTTCTTCTAAAGCACGTGACTGGTTGTTGGTTCTATAAAACACAGCAATTTGTCCATACTTGTATTCATTTTCTTCTCTTAATCTTTCTATTTCTAAAGCAACATAGGATGCTTCGTCATGCTCATTGTCAGCAACGTAACCAACAATTGGTTCACCACTGCCAGCATCTGTCCAAAGTTTCTTTTCTCTTCTTTCAGCGTTTTGAGATATAACTGCGTTTGCTGCAGTCAAAATGTTTTGTGTTGAACGATAGTTTTGTTCAAGTAAAATTGTTTTTGCATCTGGATAATCTCTTTCAAATTCTTCAATATTTCTTATCGTTGCTCCACGAAATGCATAAATAGATTGATCAGCATCACCCACCACACAAAGCTCTCCTGGAGGTAATCCATCTTTAGTGTTTCCTACAAGTTCTTTAATCAACATGTATTGAGCATGATTTGTGTCTTGATACTCATCAACCAAAATATGTTTAAAGCGTCTTCGATATTTTTGTTTCACTTCAGGAAATAATTGCAAAACTGCAACTGTTGCACCAATTAGATCATCGAAATCAAATGCGTTTGCTCTTGCTAGTCTTCGATCATAATCACCATAAACTTGTGCAACAAGTTTTTCTTGCTCAGTTTCTGCTTTACTCATGTAAGTTTCATGGTCAATTAATTCACTTTTTAATGTTGATATTTGATTAGCAATAGATCTTGGGCTTAAGGCCTTGTAATTAATATCTAAACTTGCTGCCACCATTGTTATTAATCTCAATGAGTCTGCTGAATCATAAATTGAAAAAGTTGAGGTTCTGCCTAATCGTGTTGCTTCTCCCCTAAGAATTCGCACACAAGCAGAGTGAAAAGTTGAAACCCACATCATGCGCGCAGCTGCTCCCACTAAGTCAGCAACTCGTTCTTTCATTTCTCCTGCAGCTTTATTGGTGAAAGTAATAGCCAATATTTCTTGAGGAGCAACTCCTCGATCACTCATCAAATAAGCAATACGTCGAGTAAGTACTCGTGTTTTTCCTGAACCAGCCCCTGCAACAATTAGAAGTGGTGAGCTTTCGTGGGTGACAGCAGCTCTTTGCTGGGGATTTAAATCTTCCAAAGCCGAGTGATTAACAGACATTGCTTAAGTCTAAGTTGTTACCTATGAGTTCACCTGTTCTAACACCTCTGGAACTACCTAAATCTGGATCAAAAGTTTTAGTAATCACAGCACATCCAGACGATGTTGATTTTGGTGCTGGTGGAACTATTGCAACTTTGACAAAACTTGGTGTGGAAGTTACATATTGCATAACAACTGATGGTCACCAGGGTGGCGAAGATGCATCAATTAGTAGAGATGAAATGCGCAAGATCAGACGCATAGAACAAAGTGCGGCCGGAAAAATTCTTGGTGTAAACAACATTCATTACTTAGGAAAAGATGATGGTTCAATTGTGCCAAGTCTTTCATTAAGAGAAGAATTTGTGAGAATTATTCGAATGACAAAACCTGACATTTTGATAACCCAATCTCCTGATAGGAATTGGGAAAGAATGCCAGCTTCTCACCCAGATCACATGGCTGTGGGCGAAGTGGCCGTTCAAGCTGTTTACCCAGATGCCAGAAATCAATTTGCTTTCCCACACTTATTAAAAGAAGGTTTAGAACCTTGGAATGTGCAAAAAATTTGGATCATGTCACATCCTTCTCCAACAAGATTTTTAGATGTTACAGAAAATATCGAACTAAAATTTCAAGCTTTAGCATCACATAAATCTCAAACAGCTCATGTACTTGATTTAAGAGAAAGAGTAACTACCTGGATGACTTTGGCTTCAAAAGCAGCGAACCTGCCCGAAGGCAGGTTCGCTGAAATGTTTTTTGAGGTTAACGCTTAGAGATAAACCGCCACTGCCATATTTGCCAGTGTCAATAAACCAATTGTTGCCCAAAGTCTGGTTGGAACAAAAGAATTCTTTCGGTTCATAAATACCAAGACAGTTATCACTAAAACAACCAATAATTTAATTGAAATTTTGGTCATGTTTAGTTCTTCGTCACCGGCTCCAGTTTCGGCTAATCCAACCAAAACAATTCCGGTTACCAATTGAGTCAATGCTCCGTGGAACATTGCTGGGTTTACTACTTTTGTGGTTGATTTCATTTGCACAAAGAAACCACCAAAAAGAGCAGCTAAACCAATAAAGTGTAGTAATACAAACGATTTATATAAAATATCCATACTTAAAAGCATACTATAAATTTAATTTATTTTGGTACAAAAGTGCTTGACTTTTATCTAGCTAATTCTTTAAAGAATTAACAACAACTTCTATTCTTTGTAATTCTTTAAGATCGCTGTAGCCAGTAGTTGCCATTGCTTTCTTTAGCGCACCCACCAAGTTAAGAGATCCTTGAGCATTTGTGGAAGGACCAAATAATATTTGTTCCAAAGTTCCACTGACTCCAAGTTCTACAACTTGTCCTCTTGGTAAATCTTTATGGACTGCTTCTGATCCCCAATGCTTTCCTGCACCTGGTGCAGTTGTTGATCTGGCCAAAGTTGATCCAATCATCACAGCATCTGCACCCATGGCAATTGCTTTACTGATGTCACCACTTTTTCCAACTGAACCATCAGCAATTACGTGGACATATCGTCCACCTGATTCATCTAAATATTCTCTTCTTGCCGCTGCTACATCTGCAACAGCAGTTGCCATTGGCACTCTTACTCCTAAAACATCTGATGTGGTGTGAGCCGCTCCTCCACCGAATCCAACTAAAACTCCAGCTGCACCTGTTCTCATTAAATGCAAAGCTGCTTGATGCGAAGCGCATCCTCCAACAATTACTGGCACATCGAGTTGGTAAATAAATTCTTTTAAATTTAATGTTTCTTGATTTGTTGAAACATGTTCCGCGCTTACTGTTGTGCCACGAATAACAAAAATATCAATACCAGCTTCAACTACTGCTTTGGAATGTTTCACAACCGAATTAGGTGAAAGAGCAGCTGCGGCAATGACACCCGATGATTTTATTTCTTTAATTCTTGCTTTGATCAATTCTGGTTTAATTGGTGCTGCGTAAATCTTTTGCAACACTTCAACGGCATTTTCTACTTTTGCACCAGCAATTTTCTTGAACTCAGCACTTGGATCTTCATATCTGGTCCATAGACCTTCTAAATCTAGGACAGCTAAACCACCAAGTTTGCCATAAGCAATGGCAACTTCTGGTGAAACAACTGAATCCATTGGTGCTGCAATTATTGGAAATGAAAAATCGTAGGCGTCTATTTTCCAGTTTGTGGAAACATCTTCAGTATTTCTAGTTCTTCTAGTTGGAACTAGCGCAATATCGTCGAATGAGTATGCGCTTCGACCACGCTTGGTGCCACCAATTTCGACTTCAGTCACAATCCCTAACCCTATCCTTATTGATAAATCCCAGCGCTCAGCATCATTTATTCAAGGTGTGGATGTCTCTTTCCTCAAGCCCAGCCTCGATCTGGTTTACGGCATCAACTCAGAATCCTTACTCTAATCACCTGGGCTACACAGTGAGCTCTGTTGGAGACTTTCATTTTTGAAAAAATTCTTCTTAGATGTGTTTTTACAGTTGGGTTTGCAATGTGAAGATTTTTTGAAATCCAGGCATCACTTCTTCCCTGGCACAGAAATTGAACAATTTCTAATTCCCTTTTCGTTAACTTTGGAATCTTTCCTCTAACTGTTCGCATTTTTGACTGATCCCCGCGTATTTTTCTTATCTTTAAAGAATTGATCAAAATTGCGAATTCCAGAAAGGAAGCATTTTGGGCCATAATGGCACTACATCGCTTAACTGCTTCAGCATTTAATTCATTAGGTCTTTTTTGATCCACCAGCAGCACAAAATCTTTATTGACTACCAAGTTTGGTTTTAAAAAAAGTTTATAAAAACTTGGAGTCAAAAACACCAATTCAGGAAGGTCTTTTTCAAGTATTTTCTCAGCACTTAAAATATCTGTTGCGCTCAAGATCTTTTTAATTACTTTACTTTGGGAAACAAATTGAGTTATTTTCTTTATCGAATCAAGATCTTGATCTAAAACCAGCACCTTTGTCACAAGGGTGTGACGAAATTGAATCTAAAAAAGTTTCCTCAAGAATTATCTATTGCCCAACAGCATTGCTGATTGCTGTAATCGTGGAAGTCAAATCCCCAGCTCGTTTAAATCCTTTAGGTAGCTTTTCAGGCCAACCTGGTCCTGCCACCATAATTAGGGGCTCTGGTCGAGCATTAATAATGTTTTCAAATTCTGCTGGAATGGCTTTTACTTCCAACTGTCCCCAAATTAAAACTGCAGCTGGTGCTAATTTTTTGATGGCACTCAATAAAGAAGCATGCGGAACTCTTGGCCCCAGAGTTCGACTGGCAATTCTTCTTTCAGCTAAAGCTGCTGCTGCCACAAATTGGGGAATGGTATGCAGATCTTCTGGAGCTGAAGAAAGCAAAACTGGGCGAATATTTACGGGATTGGTTAATTGGTCTGCTCTTTGTTTCATTTGGCCGATTATGCATTCACTTAAAATATGTTCTGACTCAATTCCTTCACCTGTTAATTCCCATTTCTTTCCTATTGCAATCAAGACTGGTGTTAACAATTTTTCCCAAGTCCAGATCACACCGCGAGCATTAATACTGTTTTGAATTAGTTGCGTGCAGGCAACTGCATCAAGTGAGTAAGCAGCTTTTGCTAAACCCCTGGCAATTGCAGGAGCTCCTTGCATTGGCAGAACGGATCCACCACCAGGGTGTGAGAATTTTGTATCGGGTGAAAAATCTTGCACAAAGGAATCAACTCTGTTACCTAAAGAGTTTGGATCCATTAAAGAAATATCTTCAACGTCAATAATTTTTGATTGCATTGCTTCTCGAGCAGCTTGGCCGGCAGGCATTCCTGCCAAAACCAGTCTTCGCATCAGTTCTAATCGGGCCACATCGGTGATGCAATAACGCCTATGCCCACCAGTGGATCGATCACTGGGACAAAGACCGTAGCGACGTTCCCAGGTTCGAAGGGTTGCTGGTGCCACGCCTACTCGCCTTGCCACAACGGCAACGGTTAGTCCTAGGTGGATTTTCTCACCATCTTCTATAGCCATAGCCCCTATTGTCTACCTCTTGAACAAGTTTGGCCACTTATAAACCCCTTGAGACCAAGTTCACAAGATTGGTCATAGGATATGATTGACTAAGTTATGAACAATATTCTATAGTTGAATTTGTTCGACCTAACAAAAGGAAAAACATGGCTGATGTAACCCGTCTTCCAGGCCCAAATGCTGATTTGTGGGACTGGCAGCTAAAAGGAGCATGCCGTGGAGAAGATCCTGAGATCTTCTTTCACCCTGAAGGTGAACGCGGACCTGCTCGCGAAAACAGAATTGCCCT
>SXYE01000051.1 GCA_005789325.1 Actinomycetota bacterium | reverse complement strand
AGGCTTATTCGAGCACTGGTTCACTTGCACTACAAATCAGATAAAAGCTATTCCGGGATCGTCCAATTGGCAGGACATCGGCCTTTGGAGCCGCGAATCGGGGTTCGAGTCCCTGTCCCGGAGCCACTTGAAAAGTACAACCACCTAATAACATCAACTACGTGAGCAATTTAAATTCAGCAATCGTCTTGGCTGCCGGATTCGGCAAAAGAATGAATTCTTCTACCCCTAAAGTTTTGCACCCAATTTGTGGTGTGCCAATGCTGGGACATGTTTTGGAAATTGTTCAAGAATTAAAACCAACCCAAATTATTACTGTGGTTGGCCATGGCAAAGAAAGAGTGACAAAATATCTAAATTCTGAATTTAAGAAAGTAAAAATTGTTGTTCAACAGCAACAAAAGGGCACAGGTCATGCTGTTCAAACTGCTTTAGCCCAAATGAAAACCAGTAAAGGTTTAGTTTTAATCACCGCAGGAGATACTCCACTATTGACCTCTGATTCATTAGCCCGTTTAGTAACAGCTGCAAAAGAATCAAAGGCAGCTGTTTTAACAGCTGATCTTCCAGATCCAACTGGTTATGGTCGAATTATTCGACTAGCCAGCATGGTTGATCGCATTGTGGAACAAAGTGATGCCACAGCTGAGGAATTAGAAATAACCGAGATTAATACCGGTGTTTATGTTTTTGATATTGAAGTATTAAAGAAAGCCATTACCCAATTAAAAGCAAATAACAAACAAGGCGAAATCTATTTAACCGATGTGATTGCTGTAATAAACAACATGGGTGAATCAGTATCAGCGGTAATGTGTGAAGATTATCTTGAAGCCTTAGGCATTAATGATCGAAGCCAATTAGCACTTGCTCAACAAATATTGCAACAAACCATAAACGAATACTGGATGAGTCAAGGAGTTTCCATGAGAAACCCAGATTCAGTGGTAATTGATGTCAATGTTGAACTTGGTCAAGATGTTTTCCTAGATAACAACACCCATTTGTTAGGTAATACTCAAATTGGCAATAATTCAATAATTGGACCAGACACCATGCTTAAAGATTGTGCGGTGGGAACAAATTCTCATGTATTAAGAACAACTGCGATGGGTGCCAAAATTGGCAACAATTGTGAAATTGGTCCTTACACATATTTAAGACCAGGAACTGTTTTGAAAAACGGTGTCAAAGCTGGTGCCTATGTTGAAATCAAAAACTCCACCATCGGAGAAGGTTCAAAAGTTCCACACTTGTCTTATGTGGGAGATGCCACCATTGGTATTGAAACAAATATTGGTGCTGCCACAATTTTCGTCAACTATGACGGTGTACAAAAACACAAAACAGTTGTTGGAGATCACGTAAAAATTGGATCAGACACCATGCTTGTGGCCCCTGTGAAAATTGGTGATGGTGCATACACAGCAGCAGGTTCAGTTATCACCGAAAATGTTCCAGCCGGAGCACTAGGTGTGGAAAGAACCAAACAAAGAAATATCGAAGGCTGGGTTGCAAGAAAAAGAGGAAAAACAAAATCTGCTTCGCCACGGCCAACCCGAGCAAAGAAGCGAAATAAGTAGGCGACAGAATTAGAGTTAGCACCACATAGAAATCTTTCTTTAGAAAAGGATTTAAAGTGGCCGAGGTCGAAACCGTCACCAGCAAAAGGCTTTTACTTGCCTCTGGTCGTTCCCACCCAGCATTAGCTGAAGCTGTTGCTCGCGAACTTGGTGTTGAGTTAGCAAAACTATCTGCCTATGACTTTGCTAATGGTGAAATATTTGTTCGATTCGAAGAATCAGTTCGAGGCACAGATGCTTTCGTATTGCAATCTCACACTTTCCCAATTAACAAATGGATTATGGAACAACTACTTTTAATTGATGCGTTAAGAAGAGCATCAGCTCGAAGAATTTCTGTGATCATGCCTTATTACGGTTATGCCCGCCAAGATAAAAAACATCGTGGTCGTGAACCTATTTCTGCCAGACTTATGGCTGATTTATTAAAAACAGCAGGTGCTGATCGAATCATGACAGTTGATTTGCACACTTCACAAATTCAAGGTTTCTTTGATGGACCAGTGGATCATCTGTTTGCTATTAAAATTTTGGCTGAACATGTGCAATCAAGACATGATCGAAATGAAATAACAATTATTTCCCCAGACTCAGGACGTGTAAGAGTTGCTGAGCGTTGGACAGATATTTTAGGTTCACCTTTGGCAATCATTCATAAACGAAGAGATCCAGATGTGCCAAATGAAGTAAAAATGTTTGAAGTTGTGGGTGAAGTAAAGGGCAGAATTTGTGTGCTAGTCGATGACATGATTGACACTGGTGGAACCATTGTCAAAGCTGCTGAAACATTATTTGAAAACGGGGCTAAAGACGTAATCGTAACTGCAACACATGGAATTTTGTCTGGCAAAGCTGCTGAAAAACTACAAGGCTCTCGCATCTCTGAAGTTGTGGTCACAGATACCTTGCCAATAGTTCCTGAATCCAGATTTAACAAATTGACTATCTTGCCAATTGCCCCAATGATTGCCAATGCGGTTAGAGAAGTGTTTCATGAGGGTTCAGTCACCAGCCTGTTTGATGAAAGACAACCTTCGCTTTTTTAGTGCAATTTTGACCTCGAAGTCAAACCATCTCCAGCTCACAGGTAATCTTTTCTTACGCAATTCGGCGAGGGTGACTAGATCACCGTGATCGACGGAAAGGTTCGATTAATTATGGCAAAAAAAGAAACAGTATTTTCACTATCTGCACAAATTCGAGATAACTTCGGTAAAGGTGCATCACGTCGTGATCGTCAAAACGATCGCATTCCAGCAGTTGTTTATGGAAAAGACCAAGCACCACTTCATGTTTCATTGGATCATCACACTGCTTCATTAGCACTTCGTGTTCCATATGTAACTATTAATTTGGAATTAGATGGCAAGAAATTTGTAGTTGCCCCCAGAGAAATTCAAAAAGATCCAATCAAGCCAATTTACAAACACGTTGACTTGGTTGTATTAAATGACAAAGAGCAAAAAGAAAGATTAGAACTTGCAGATAGAGCTGACGAAATGGCTGCAGCTGCATTGAAAGTTCGTCTGGAAATTGCTGCTAAGTCCAAAATGGATCTTGGCGAAGTTGCCGCACCAGTTGCAGTTGCTGCCGATGGCACAGCTGCTCCAGCTGCTGAAGGTGGCGAAGCTGCTGCTGCAGCACCTGCTGCTGATGCAAAAGAAGCAGCTCCTGCTGCAAAAGATAAAAAATAATTAAGGTTTAAAACCTAAAACACAACACAGTAAGGCGAGTAAATGACTGACTCACCATGGTTAGTCATTGGGCTGGGTAATCCTGGTCTTGAATACAAAAATACTCGCCATAATGTGGGTGCAATGGTCATTGATCAAGTTGTTTCTGATCTGGGTGAAAAACTAACTCACAACAAAAAAGTAACTTCAGATGTTTGTGAAACAAGACTAGGCACAAAAAGAGTTGTGTTAGCAACACTTCGTTGTTACATGAACGAATCTGGTGGACCAACTTCTTCTTTAATGAATTTTTACAAAATTCCTGTTGAGAACATGATTGTGATGCACGACGAATTAGATCTGCCTTTTGGGGAAATCAGAATTAAACAAGGTGGCGGAGACAACGGGCATAACGGTTTGAAATCAATTAGAGGATCAATTGACAGCGGAGAATTTGTGAGATTGCGTTTAGGAATTGGTCGACCACCTGGTCCAATGGATCCCGGTGATTTTGTGTTGAAACCATTTAACTTCTTTGAAAAATCACAAATGACTCAGTATTTAGAAGTAAGCAGCAAAGCTTTATCTGACATTGTTTCTTTAGGTGTAGATCAAGCCCAAAATTTAAATAATGGAAATGCCTAAATGAATGAAGAAACAGATTTAGATTTAGCAATCAGATTAGCCATTGAATCAGGAAAAATTCTTTCCACACATAGAGAGAATAATCCTGTTCCAGATGATTTAAGTAAAAGAAAAGCATATGGTGAAGTAGCAGATAGATTAAGCCACGATTTTTTGATTCAAGCTTTCAAAGAGGCAAGACCAGATGATTTAGTTTTAAGTGAAGAAGGCATAGATCCCACAAAACGCTTAAAAGCTGATCGATGTTGGATTATTGATCCTTTAGATGGCACTTTCTATTTTGCTAACAACAGAAGTGATTTTGCTGTTCACATTGCTTTATGGGAAAGACAAAGTAAAGCTCAAGCAAATATTTCAGTTGCCGCTGTATCAATGCCGGTTTTTGAAACAGTATTTGATACTAAAAATGTAAAAGTTGCCAGTAAGTCAAATGAAATCCCCAGACTTTTAGTTTCAGGATCAAGACCACCTTTAGAAATGCCTAAATTAACTGCCATCTTTGATGAAGTTTTTGGGGGAGTTGAAATAAAAAGTGTGGGATCTGTTGGTGCCAAAGTTGTGCAAATTTTAGAAGGAAAAGCTGATCTTTATGTGCACACCACAGGTTTTTATGAATGGGATATTGCAGCACCATTAGCTGTAGCAATTGCTGGTGGTTTAGTGGTTTGTGACATTAAAGGAAAACCTTTGCAACTTAACCAAGAAAATCTTCGAGTAGACAACGTAATTGTTTGTAAACCAGAATTATTAGAGGTTGTGTTACAGGCAGTTTCATGAGTCTTAATTCAGTATTTGCAGAAATAACCAGAGTTGAGCCTTGGCTCAAAATTGCTCAAGCAATAAAGAGTGAATCAACATATAAAATTGCTAGCCCAAATTCTCTATTTCCAATAATTGCTAACCACATCTCAAAAAATAGTGATGGAGTTTTATTAGCTGTTACTTCTAATACCAGAGAAGCAGAAGATTTAGAGCATGCCTTAAAGCTTTGGAATAAAGACTTGAGCGTGGCCCAATTTCCTGCTTGGGAGACTTTGCCGCATGAAAAAATTGCTCCTACTTCAGACATCATTGGGAGAAGACTTTCAGT
>SXYE01000050.1 GCA_005789325.1 Actinomycetota bacterium | reverse complement strand
TGAATAGAATTTCTCTCTTCTTTAAATCTTTTACTATCTCTTTGTCTGCTTTCTTGAAAAACAGACCTGCAACTAACTGGGTATTGGGTAAGAAATGTCCATCAGCATGTACTGGATTAACAATAGGTAAACCATATTTTCTACAAACCTGTAAATCCTCTGCACCAAATGCTGGTGATTGATGAACAATTCCTGTTCCATCTTCTGTGGTTACATAATCTGCTAAAACCACACTGTGTAATGCATCAGAAACATCGTCATCGAATAGGGATTTTCCAAAAGGTGGTTCATAGTGAATACCTTCCAAATCCTTACCCTTGACGGATTCTTTAATTACAATTTCTTCACCAAGCACACCAGTGAGATCTTTTGCGATAACAAAATGTTCATCTTCAAGCTGGGCAATCACATATTCGATATCTGGGCCAACAGCAGCTGCAGTGTTGCTAATTGTGGTCCAAGGAGTAGTTGTCCACACTAAAAGTGAAAGTTTTTTATACTTTTTTGCTAATTCGCCATCAAGGACTGGAAATCTTAAATATATTGATTGATCAGTTATTGTTTCATAACCTTGAGAAAGTTCATGATCAGATAAACCTGTGCCACATCTTGGGCAATATGGACTAACTCTGTAATCAGAAACGAGCAAACCTTTTTTATGAATTTCTTTTAAAGACCACCAAACTGATTCCACATAACTTGGATTCATCGTCCAATAGGCTTTATCAAAATCAACCCAATAGCCCATTCGAGAAGTCATAGAAGTGAAGTCACTTACATTTCGTAAAACCGATTCACGACACTTTTGATTGAACTCAGCAACTCCAAATTTCTCAATATCGTTTTTGCCAGTGAAACCTAATTCTTTTTCAACAGCTAATTCAACTGGTAGTCCGTGACAATCCCAGCCTGCGTAACGAGGAACGTAATAACCTTGCATGGCTTTAAATCTTGGGAATACATCTTTAAAAACTCTTGCTTCAACGTGATGAGCACCAGGTTTACCATTTGCGGTCGGTGGACCTTCATAAAATATCCAGCTCTTACTTTGGTCTCTTTGGTTTAAAGATTTGTGGAAAATCTGCTCACTTTCCCACATGCCGATAACTTCACGTTCCATTTCAGGAAGGTTGATTCGGTTGGGCACCTCGCGATACACGCTTTAGAGCACCTTCCTAACTTTGTTAAACGATAAATAAGAAAAAAGTGGGCACTCGTAGTTTATGAGAACCCTGGTTCGCGTAGTCTTCGCTAGGTGAAGAGTCGCACACATTTACAAGATTTAATGCTGAAGATAGCGATAGGCGTAATCGCTCTAGATTTACTTACCAAAGTCTTAGCAGTCAAATATTTAGAAAATCAACCAAACGTTGTGCTTATTCCAGCCGTTTTTGGTGAAAGTGCTGGACCTTTGTTGCAACTTACATTCATAAGAAATCCAGGGGCTGCTTTTGGTTTGGGAGCCAGCACTACCTGGGTCTTCACGATTCTTGCGATCTTAATTTCTGTCTATATATATAGAACAGGTAAAAAGGTTGTTCGCTTGAGTTGGGCTATTTGCTTAGGGGCAATGCTAGGTGGGGCCTTAGGAAATTTGATCGATCGAATATTTAGAGCACCAGGAGTTTTTCGAGGCGCAGTTGTTGATTTCTTCCAAATTCCTTATTGGGCTATTTTCAATATTGCTGATATGAGTGTGACAATTTCTGCTGTGGTTATTGCCATCATGACATTGTTTGGCAAAGATCCTTATCAAAAGAGTGAAAAAAAGTGAGTGAATTTTCTTTAGTTGTTGATGAGTCCCAAGAGGGTTTAAGAATTGATGCACTTTTAGCATCCACATTTGAACTTTCCCGAACCAAAGTTGTCTCAGATATTGATGCAGGTTCAGTTTTGGTGAATGGAAAAACAGCACTTAAGTCTTACCGAGTTGCTATTGGTGATGACATTGCTTATAAACCAATAATTAAAGCTGCTATCAATCCAGCTGATCAGGTCACAACTATTCCGATACTTTTTGCTGACGAAGATGTAGTGGTAATTGATAAACCAGTTGGTGTTGCAGTGCATCCAAGTCCTGGCTGGGAAGGTCCAACAGTTACTGCCTCCATTGAAGCTTTGGGACACAGAATCTCGACAAGTGGTGCAAGTGAACGACAAGGAATTGTTCATCGTTTAGATGTGGGAACAAGTGGTGTGATGGTTGTGGCAAAAAGTGAATTAGCTTATGAAAGTTTAAAAGATCAATTTAGAGACAGAACTGTGAAAAAGATTTATCACGCACTTGTGCAAGGTCATCCTGATCCTTCAAAAGGAACAATTGATGCACCAATTAGTAGACATCCTCAAGAAAATTACAAATATGCAGTGGTAAATGGCGGCAAAGACAGTGTTACTCATTATGAAACTATTGAAGCTTTTGCTGGTGCCTCACTTTTAAAGATTGAATTGGAAACAGGTCGAACACATCAAATCAGAGTTCACATGGCTGCGATAAAGCATCCGTGTGTAGGAGATTCCATGTATGGGGCAGATCCGAAGTTGGCTGCCACACTTGAATTGCATCGCCAGTGGTTACACGCCACACAGTTAACATTTCGCCACCCAAAAACTGGTCAGGATGTGACTTTTAACTCCGCATATCCTCAAGATTTATCGCTAAGTCTGACCCGCATCGCCGAGGTTTATAAGTAAAATTGTCACAAGGTAGTCATAAATTAGTAGTACAAATTCCCCTTTGTATTAACCAGTCGAAAGGACTCATTAGTTAGTTATGTCCAATCGCGATTCCTTTGTTCACTTACACGTTCACACTGAATATTCAATGTTAGATGGCGCATCACGCCTAAATCCTTTGGTGAGTGAAACAAAAAGATTAGGTATGCCAGCTATAGCAATTACCGATCATGGCAATCTTTATGGTGCGTTCGATTTTTACAAGAACGCCAAGGAACAAGGTGTTAAACCAATTATTGGTATTGAAGGCTATTACTCACCTAATGGTAGAAAATCTCGGGAAATGTTGGATTTTGGTGGAAATTCTAAAAGCGAAGACCAAGAGTTTGGTCGAGGAAAGTCTCCCTACACACACATCACAATGTGGGCAACAACAACAGAAGCAATGCATAACTTGTTTCGAATTTCTTCATTAGCAAGTATTGAAGGTTATTACTACAAACCAAGATTAGATTACGAATTACTACAAAAATATGGCAAAGGTTTAATTGCCACAACTGGTTGTCCATCAGGAGAAGTCAACAGATGGCTACAAGCAGGAGATGAGAAAAAAGCTCTTGAAGTCGCTGCCACCATGCAAGAGGTTTTGGGTAAAGAAAACTACTTCTGCGAACTTATGGATCACGGTTTAGATATTGAAAAGAAAACAAAACCAGCACTGCTAAAAATTGCTAAGGAATTAGGTATTCCACTAGTTGCAACCAATGATCTTCATTACACTTATGCCTCAGATGCAGCCTCACACGAAGTTTTGTTATGCGTAGGAACCAGAACCACACTTAGTGACCCAAATAGATTCAAATTTGACTCCCAAGATTTTTACCTAAAATCACCTGTTGAAATGAGAGAAATCTTCAAAGACTACCCAGAGGCATGTGACAACACGTTATTGATTGCTGAGCGATGTGATGTGAAATTCACTGAAGGTGCAAACCTTATGCCAAGTTTTGAAGTCCCCCAGGGTGAAACAGAAGAAACTTGGTTAGCAAAAGAAGTGCAAATTGGTTTGGCTAAAAGATTCAAGAATCAGATTCCTGCTGAGCATCAAAAACAAGCAGAATATGAAATCAACGTTATTAACCAAATGGGTTTTCCAAGTTATTTTCTTGTGGTAGCTGACCTTGTTCGATACGCAAAAGAAAATGGCATACGAGTTGGTCCAGGAAGAGGATCAGCTGGAGGTTCTGTTATCGCATTTGCTTTAGGTATAACCGAACTTGATCCTTTGAAACATGGATTACTTTTTGAAAGATTCTTGAATCCAGAAAGAATTTCTTTACCTGATATAGATATTGATTTTGATGAAAAAAGACGCTCCGACATGATTCGTTATGCCACAACTAAATATGGTTCAGACCATGTCTCTCAAATCATCACTTATGGAACGATTAAAGCCAAAGCTGCGATTAAAGATTCAGCACGTGTTTTGGGTTATCCTTTTGCAGTTTCTGACAAAATCACCAAACTAATTCCACCACCAGTTGTTGGTAAAGACATGTCGCTGGCCTCAATTTTTGATAAGAGTGATGAAAGATTTAAAGAAGCAAATGAGTTTAGAAATCTATACAAATCAGATCCTGATGCCCAAAAGATTGTTGATACAGCGCGTGGCTTAGAAGGATTAAGAAGACAACCAGGTGTGCACGCGGCAGGCGTAATTTTATGTCGCGAACCTTTAATTGATGTTGTGCCACTTTGGAAAAGAGAACAAGATGGCGCGATAATCACCCAATTTGATATGGGCGCTTGTGAATCTCTGGGACTACTAAAGATGGATTTTCTTGGTTTAAGAAACTTAACTGTTCTAGATGACTGTTTAGCTCACATTAAACGAAATAAAAATAAGGAATTTGCTCTAGAAGATTTAGAGCTAACTGATAAACCAACTTATGAACTCTTAAGTAGGGGAGACACTCTTGGAGTATTTCAACTAGACGGTGCCCCAATGCGCGCTCTACTTCGATCAATGCAGCCAGATAATTTTGAACACATTTCTGCCGTACTTGCGCTGTATAGACCTGGTCCAATGGGTGTTAATGCCCACAATGATTAT
>SXYE01000049.1 GCA_005789325.1 Actinomycetota bacterium | reverse complement strand
TTTTCAATTTCTTTCTTAATTCTTTTAATGATTCCACTTCTTACCGAATGTGGTGCCACAAGTAATTTGTCGTATTCCTCATTAGTTGAATATCCTGACAATAAATTAAACAAATATGCAATGTCATTGGTAATTAATGGATCTGCTGTAAGTAAACCTAAATCTTCATAAGCCCTTGCCGTTTTAGGGTTATAGTTACCAGTTCCAAGATGTCCGTAGCGGCGAATTTTGTCATTTTCTTGGCGAATAACTAAAGATAATTTTGCATGAGTTTTAAGTCCAACCATTCCATAAACTACGTGAACACCAGCTTGTTCTAGTTTTCGTGCCCAAGAGATGTTTGCTTGCTCATCAAATCGCGCCTTGATTTCAACAATCGCTAAAACCTGTTTACCGTTATGGGCTGCCTCGATTAATGAGTTAACGATTGGCGAATCACCCGAGGTTCGGTAAAGAGTTTGCTTGATAGCTAAAACTTTTGGATCAGTGCTTGCTTGTTCTAGAAATCTTTGAACACTTGTTGAAAATGAATCATAAGGATGATGCAGCAATATGTCTCTGGTTTTTAGTGCTTCAAATACATCTGGAGCACTTGCAGTCTCAACGGTAGCTAATTGCGGATTAGTTCTAGGAATAAACTTGGCAAATTTTAAATCATCCCGATTTAGATTACAAATATCGTTTAATCCTCGAAGATCAAGTAAACCGGGAAGTCGAAATACCTCACTTTCGCTTGCTTCTAATTCCTCTACTAATAGCTCTAAAACATGCTCATCAATATCTTCTTCAACTTCAAGTCGAACCACCGCTCCAAATTTTCTTCTTGTTAATTCGCGCTCTAAAGCATCCAAGAGATTTTCAGCGTCATCTTCTTCAACTTCTACATCTTCGTTTCGGGTAACTCTAAATGTGTGATGCTGCACTATTTCCATGCCAGGAAAGAGCAAATCTAAATGTGCAGAAATGACATCTTCTAGGGGGACAAATCTTTGTCCTTGGGAGTTAAGTAAGCGAGGAAAAGTTGGGGGAACTTTAACTCTGGCAAAAAGCTCTGAATCATTTTTTGGATTATTTATAACAATGGCTAAATTTAAGGAAAGTCCAGAAATATATGGAAAGGGGTGAGCAGGATCTACTGCCAGGGGAGTTAATACAGGAAATATCTTTTCAATAAACAAAGTTCCTAAGCTCTTCTTTTCATCTTCACTTAGTTGATTCCAGCGCACAATTTTGATGTCATTTTCTTCTAATACGGGACGAATTTCTTTTTCAAATATTGCTGAATGTTTTTCCTGTAGTCGAAAACTTTCTGAGAGTACAGCTGATAGAAGTTCGCGTGGCAGCATTCCACTTACTGAGCGAACAGCAATGCCTGCTTCGATTCTTCTTTTTGATCCAGCAATTCTTACTTTAAAAAACTCATCTAAGTTGCTCGCAAAAATTGCTAAGAATCTAGCTCTTTCCAAAATTGGAAGGTTAACATCTTGGGCTAAATCTAAAACTCTTTCATTAAAAGAAAGCCATGACAAATCTCTTTCCAAGAATCGTTCTTGTGGAAAGTTAGTGATTTCAACTGTCATACTTTTCATGATTGCAGCCTTAAGTAAACGAGCGGTAAAGTCTGTCTAAACCCCAGAAGCCAAAGCCTAGTTCTTCGTATAACTTGATGGCTTTTTGGTTATTGGAGTCAACGTAAAGCATCGCCGAATCTAATCCGCTTCTTCTTAAATGATTTAAACCCCAAAGTGTTAGAGCTTTTCCTAAACCTTTTTTATGTTCTTGAGGATGAACTCCTAATACATAAATTTCACCAATTGGATCATGTCCGTGATCTAAATGTTGGTGACCATCATCTTCTTTATGTTCATGATCTTGACCATGAACCTTAGTCCAACAAAAACCAATTACTTCTTCATTTGAATTTATTAACAAAACAAATCCTTTAGCTGAAAACCAATTTTCAGAAACTCTTAACTCAACATCTTTTCTGGTCCAAGAAGATTGATCGGGTAAGTCCACAAAACAGGCTTTGTTTATATTAAGAAATTTATCAATATCTTCTTGGGGATCAAATTGTTTTAATTTGTAGTTTGAAGGAATACTAAATGGCTCAATTGGGGAAAACAATGATCGTCTCATTTGAATGACGTTTCGAACTGAATCAAAACCTAATTTTTTAGCAAACTCTTGGGCATGAGGGATATCGCCATGTGACCAAAGTCTTAAAGGTTGACCTTTAATCAATTTCTTTATTTCAGAAATAATTTCAGTGGCTATTCCTTTTAATCTAAATTCAGGATGAACAACCAATTCACCACTTGGCCCAGCAACTAAATCAGTTGTATCTAAATGGCCATAACCAACAATTTTTTGGTTCTCATTTTGCGCAATTAGATGAATTATCCTTCGGTCTCCACCACTTCTTAAATGCAATTCCACATGTTCAGAAAATGGTCGAGCACCATCGGTTTCACTTGCTTCAGTAACAATTTCTAAAATTTCACTTACTTGTTGTTCAGTTAATTCATTTAAAACAGACACCTTAAACATCTGTTTTACCTGTTTATCCGGTTTTCAACTTCCTCAGCTATTTCATCTGCTTGGGATTTTTCTTTAGTTGACTCGAATTTGTATCCAACATTTCTTAGTGTTCCAATAAAGTTTTCATGCTCTGGTCCCAGTTTTGCTCTTAGGCGTCTTACGTGAACATCAACTGTTCTTGTGCCACCAAAATAATCAAAACCCCAAACCTCTTGTAATAACTGTTGTCTACTAAATACTCTGCCTGGATGTTGAGCTAAGAATTTTAGTAGTTCGAATTCTTTAAAAGTTAAATCAATAAGTTGACCTTTGATTTTTACTGAATAGGCAGATTCATCAATTACTAAATCACCACGTTCAATTTCAGGGCTAACTTCTTCAGAAACACCATTTAGTCGAGCAATAACTAATCTAATGCGAGCATCAACTTCAGCAGGACCAGAAGTTTCTAAAATAATTTCATCTAATCCCCAGTCAGGAGTAATTGCAATTAATCCGCCTTCAGTGGTTATTGCAATAAGTGGTGCTGTTATTCCTGTTGTTCTAATCAATCTGCACAAACTCTTTGCTCCAGGAAGATCTTTTCTGGCGTCAACTAACACAGCATCACAAATTGGTGCATTAATTAAAGCTGATGGTTCAGCAGGCATAATTTTTACTTGATGATTCAATAATGAAAGTGCAGGCAATATTTCTGCAGAATTTCCGCGAGCGTTAGTGACCATTATCAGATTGGTCATAATGCGCTCCTCTTAAGAATTTATACTCAAAATTTTACCCGGAAGGTTAAAATTGATCTTCTGGAACCAGAGGATTTAGCCATAACGGCAACTATTTGTAGTCAAGATAGACTTTTCCTAATGTCAAAATTACCTTCTCAATTACCACCAGAGATTGTGCGCATCTCATGGCTACTGGGCCATTGGGAGGGCGTTGGTCAAGGGCAATATCCAAATTCAAAAAACTTTTCCTTTATTCAACAAATTGAATTTAAAAATAATGGGGATTCACATCTTGAATATGAGTCTAAATCTTGGGAATTAGATCCTGATGGTTTTGCAGGGCAATCTTTACATTTAGAAAAAGGTTTTTGGAGACCAGGTGAAGGCTCAACAGTTGAAGCAGTAATTTCTCATGTCACAGGTATTTCTGAAATTTGGACAGGAATTAATGAAGTATTAACTATTGAGGATGCCAAAATCACTTCTGCCAGAGCAAGACTTGCCACACAATGGGTTGGACGTGTTCCCAGCGCAAAACCAGTTGATGCAGGTGATCGTTTATACGGTCTTATGAATGGTGAATTAATGTGGACTTACGACATGGCAGCAGTTGGTCAAGAAATGCAAAACCATTTATGGGCCAGACTAAAACCATTAAGTGAATCAGAAATTCTTGAAACAAAGAAAACTGGTAAGCCCGTAAACAAACACGAAGTCCCAAATGTTCCAGGAGCAAAAAAGTGAATGACTATCTAGAAGCTTGGGATCGTCGACTTCGTACTGCAGGTTTTCGAATAACACCTCAACGCCAATTAGTTTTAGAAGCGGTAACAAATCTTCGCCATGCAACTCCTGAAGAAATTTTGACTGAAGTGCAGGTAACAGCAAGTGGGGTAAATCTTTCAACTGTTTACAGAACCTTAGAAGTTTTGGAACAAGTCGGTTTAGTAACTCATGCTCATATTGGACATGGTGCTCCTACTTACCATGTTGTTGATGACACACCTCATATCCATTTAGTTTGCTCAAGATGTAGAAAAGTTGAATCAATTGATGGGGATACTTTTGTGAAGTATGCCAACAATCTTGAAAGTGAAAATGGATTTGTAGTAAATATTTCTCACGTAGCACTACATGGCTTATGTAAAAAATGTGCTAATGAGGGAAATGTTGTAACTGATCATGACCATTAATTCACTAGCTTTAAATTTAACTGGTCAAGTAAGACCACCTGAATCTGTTGTTGACCAAGATGTTGCATGGCACTACGGAGATCCGTTAAGGGAACAAAAAAACTTAGTGCAGGGACTTGGTGCTGTAGATATCTCTAATAGAGGCGTCATAAAAATTGCTGGTAAAGATCGAAAAGCTTTTCTTCATTCTTTAACCTCTCAACACATTGATAGATTAAATGAAAAAGAATCCTGCAATACTTTATTGCTCACTCCTAATGGTCATATAGAACACGAATTACATGTTATTAACGAAAAAGAAGAAATACTTTTAATTGTTGAAAAATCTTCTTTAATTCCTGTTTTAGAATTCTTTAAAAAGATGGTATTCATGTCAGAAGTTGTTATAACTGATGAAACCAGCAACTTAGCAACCGTTTTTGAACCTATTAGAGAAATTCACAACGATTTTCCAACTTGGTTGACTCCGCTAAATTACTCAGGCAAACCCATTCAAGATGCTGGACAAAGCGCTGGGGGAGATCCCAATAGATATGTTCCAAAAAGACCAGGAGTATTTCAGGGCAGAGAGATTTTAATTAATAGAAACGAATTAGAAAAATACTTAAAGTCCAAAGAATCTTTGGCAGGAACTTGGGCATTAGAAGCTTTAAGAATTGCTGCAGGAGTTGCAAGAGTTGTAGTCGATGCAGATCATCGAACAATTCCACATGAAATTGGTTTAATCGGTAATGCTGTTCATTTGGAAAAAGGTTGCTATCGAGGACAAGAAACAATTGCTCGCGTGCACAACTTAGGAAAACCACCTAGAAAATTAGTATTAATTCATTTAGATGGATCACCTAATCGCTTACCTAAAGAAAAAAGTCCCATAATTGTTGACGGTGTTGAAGTAGGTTTTGTTGGTTCTAGTGCACAACATTATGAATTAGGACCTATTGCTTTAGGAATTGTTAAATCAAAAACTGAAGTTTTACTGAACTTAGCTGTTGACGAAATTCCTGGCACGATGCAAGAAGTAGTTGTGGGGCAATGACAATTCCTCCAGTGTTAGTTGAAATGTCTCGAGCAGGAGTTGTTGAATCACAACATCGAGGTCACGCAGTTTTACTTGATGCAGCTGGAAAAATTGAAGTTTCTTTAGGAGAACCAACTAAGCCAATTTTTCCTCGAAGTGCAATTAAGTTAGCCCAGGCAACAGCAATGCTAAGAAGTGGTGCAGATCTTGAAGATGAAAGATTAGCAATATCTTGCGCATCCCATAGCGGAGAAGAAATACATCGACAACTTGTTAAAAATATGCTTCACGAAATTGGGTTAAGTCCAGAGGCTTTGCAATGTCCACCAGATCTACCTCTTGATAGTGCTACTCAAATTGAATACTTAAGCAAAGCAATGGTGCCTGAAAGATTAACAATGAACTGCTCAGGAAAACATGCTGGAATGTTAACAGCATGTGTTGCTAATAACTGGTCAATCAATGATTACTTAACAATGGAACACCCTTTACAAAAATTGATTTGCGAAACAATTGAAGAATTAAGTAGAGAAAAGATTCATAAATCAACCTTTGATGGATGCGGCGCACCATTACACGCCATTTCATTAATCGCGTTAGCAAAAATTGCTCAGAATGCTGTTTTATCTGATCCAACCAAAGAGCAAAGAAAAGTTGTTGACGCTGCTAGGAAATTTCCTGTTTATAACTCAGGAAATAAAAGAGATGTTGCGCAATTTATGCAAACAGTTGATGGATTTTTTACTAAAGAAGGTGCAGAAGGAGTTCATGTTGGAGCTCTAGCTGATGGTCGATCATTTGCAGTTAAGTTTGAAGACGGTTCAATGCGACCTAGAGCCACTTTTGTGGTTGCGGTGCTTCGTTACTGGGGAATTGCTGAAAATATTTTAGAAAAACTGAGTAATTTAGACACAACACCAGTACTTGGTGGTGGAAAACCCGTAGGCTCGATGCAAGCACTTCCAATTGAAAGGTAAGAAAGATGCCATTAAGTTTAGTTACTTTAAATGTGGTTTTGGGCTACATATTTGTTGCAATCAAAATGTGGGCATTTGTTGATGCTGTAACACAAAAGAAAGAGTTTTATGAAGCAGTGGGTCGTCAATCAAAATTGTTTTGGTCAGCATTGTTAGGTATTTCAGTTCTGTCACAATTTCTATCTGTTTGGACACAAGGATCAAACTATGGAATTTTACAAATCGTAGGACTTATTTTGTCAATTGTTTACTTAGTTGACCAACGTCCTAAAATGAACGAACTTAGAAAATAGTAATTACTTTTTACCTTGATTAGCCACAGCGGCAATCGCATCGGCTGCCGCTGCTGGATCTAAGTACTCTCCACCATTTTTAATAGGCTTTAGATTTTCATCCAGTTTGTAAAGCAACGGTATTCCAGTTGGTAAATTAAGTTTTGCAATATCATCATCACTTATGTTTTCTAGGTGTTTAATTAGTGCTCGTAATGAGTTTCCGTGGGCTACCACCAAAACTGTCTTACCTGCTTCAAGTTCTGGAACAATAGATTCTTTCCAATAAGGAATAACCCTTACCACTACGTCTTTGAGACATTCGGTTAAAGGAATTTCTTCTGGTTTCATATCGGAATATTTAGGATCATTGTTTTGGGCGTATTTATCATTTGGGTCTATTGGTGGTGGTGAAACATCAAAAGATCTACGCCATAACATGAATTGTTCTTCACCATATTTATCTAAGGTATCTTTTTTATTTAAACCCTGGAGTGCTCCGTAGTGGCGCTCATTTAATCGCCAAGTTCTTTTTGTGGGAATGCTAGTTATTCCTGCAGCAGCAAGTGCTAATTCAGAAGTTCTGATTGCTCTGTTTAAGAGAGAAGTGTGAAGAGTGTCGGGAATTAGATTCTTTTCCTTTATAAGTTGTCCACCACGAGTAGCTTCAGCAATACCTTTTTCTGAAAGTTCAACATCTACCCAACCAGTAAAAAGGTTAAGTGCATTCCATTGACTTTCGCCATGGCGTAAAAGTATTAATTTATATTCTTTACTCAATTTAGATAGCCTTTAAATTTTGTACTAATTTAGGTTTTACTATAAGAGCTCTTTCATAAACTTCGATAAGTCCATCAACGGTTTTATCCCAACTAAAATTCAAAGCATGTTCTCTAGCTCCAACTTTTAATTGCAAATATTCTTCTTCATTTAAACTAACTTGAGCTAATGCTTGTGCCCAAGTTCTTGGATCGTGACCATTTACTAATAAACCACTTTTATTATCTGCAACTGTTGTTTTCAAACCACCAACATTTGTGGCAATAACTGGTGTGCCACAAGCTTGAGCTTCAACAGCAACGAGTCCAAATGATTCTGAGTAAGAAGGCACAGCAACCAAGGTGGAAGCTTTGTAAAGTGTGGCTAATTTTTCTCTTGTTGAAGGTGGAAGAAATATTACGTTTTCGCTTAAATCTAATTCTTTTACTAGTGAATACAAAGCTTCTGGTTTATCAAGACCTGTTCCAGAAAGACCCCCGCAAATTATAATTCTAACTCTATTTTTTAGGCCAGAATTGTCGAGAATAAATTGGTGAGCTGACTTTATTAAAACATCTGGTGCCTTCAGTGGTTGCACTCTTCCCACAAATGTGAAAACTATTGCATCTTGAGGAATACCCAATTCCTTACGTGCAATGTTTTGATCTCCTGGGCTAAACACTTCTAGATCTACTCCAGGATTAACAACGGAAACATGCTTTGGATCTGCATGATAAAGATTAATTAAATCTTGTGCTTCTGCTTC
>SXYE01000007.1 GCA_005789325.1 Actinomycetota bacterium | reverse complement strand
TACAGGGGTAATTTCATTAAAAGAAATAATTTAAAACTAATTTTAGACCCGGTCATCGATCGAGACGCACGGAAAAAATCTTTTTCCGGACATCACTACCGAGGACCGAAGGTCATCTTCTTTATTTCTTCTAACTAATTACCCGATTGGTTTTTCGAATAATAAATTAAATGAGTTAGCGACGAATACCTAAACGTTCAATCAAAGCACGGTATCTATTGATGTCAGTCTTAGCTAAGTAGTCGAGTAAACGACGACGGCGGCCTACCAACAATAACAAACCACGACGTGAATGGTGATCGTGTTTATGAGTCTTCAAATGTTCTGTCAAATGATTAACACGTTCGGTTAATAAAGCGACTTGAACTTCTGGTGAACCAGTGTCACCTGATTTAGTTGCGTAACTTGTGATTACAGCTGACTTATCGATTTTCTTCTCACTCATTTAATTCTTCTTTCCTTGTTAGTTATTCGGGTGCTTAAACAAATGATTTTCATTTGTAAGGATTTTAATTCGCGATGAACCGAGCACCCGCTCAGTAAATCGTCACTTCCTAGGCTATCAGCCGTTATATGTGTGACTGGTGAGACGCCTTGTTTCTTCCACATCCCGAGCCATTTGTGAGACTAACTCGTCAACTGAAGCAAATTTAACTGTTTTTCGAAGCTGCTTCACGAAATCAAAAGCCACTTGCTCGCCATAAAGATCCAAGTCAGTTCTATCCAAGGCATAGGCTTCCACTCTTTTTTCTGTGCCATCAAAAGTAGGATTTGTGCCAATTGAAATTGCAGCGGGTAGAACTTCTTTTGTTTTTGATCGAACTAAATAACCGGCATAAATTCCATCTTCAGGAATTGTCATATTGATAGGTGTTTCTAAGTTTGCTGTTGGATAACCAAGTTCACGTCCTCGATGATCACCATGAACTACAACACCTTCCAGACGGGGAAATCTTCCTAGAACTGAAGTTGCTTTATCAACTTCACCATTTTCAATATAGTTTCTGGCACGAGTTGAAGACCAAGGTTCAAACCCGTCGCTAAATCTTTCAAAAACAGAAGTATTAAACCCATTTGCTTCACCAAATTTTCTTAAGAAATTAATATCTCCAGAAGCTTTATGCCCAAATCTGAAATTATCTCCGACTACTACATGATGGGCATGAAGGTGCTCAACAAGTACTTGCTTTAAGAATTCATCAGGAGAAAGAGCAGCTAATTCTTTTGTAAATGGTAAAACCAAGGTTGCATCTACTCCGCAACGCTCTAAAAGCGTTAGTCGAAAATCTAAAGAGGCTAAAGCTAAAGGTGGATTACTTCCAACAACACTTCGAGGATGTGGATCAAAAGTTACTGCAATTAGTGGTGTTGACTTTGAAGTTGCAATATCTTTAGCGCGAGAGATTAAATCTTGGTGACCTCGATGCACCCCATCAAAAACTCCAATTGCCACAACAGAGGATTTTGCACCCAAATTTACTTGACTTGAATCAAACCATCTTTGCATTTATTTACTAAACCCCTAAAGATCCTGTTGCAAATACTACATTTGGTTTAAGCATGACACCATCACCTTTTGCTAATGCAATCAGAGTTGGAGTCTTATCTATAACCGCCAAAGTTTCAGCCGGTGTATGAGCAATTCGCACATTTCTACCATGGATTAATTCTTCTATCTCCTCAATTCCAATTGTGACACTTGGAAAAATTGAGGTCGCAATTTGTGCTAAAGAAATAATTGGAAGGTTACCAGACTTTAAATCAGATAATTTATGTGAATCATTAATCGACCATTGACCTGACTGTGTACGTCTTAAACTTGTTAAGTGTCCCCCCACATTTAAATTATTTCCTAAATCTCTAGCAAGGGCTCTTATATAAGTGCCACTTGAACAATGCACTGTTACTTGGACGTCAATAAAATTTTCAACTTTTTTTATTTCATGAACATCAATAGCACTTATGTGCACAGATCTTGGCGCAAGTTCTACTTTTTCACCAAGTCGCACAAGATCATAAGCTCTCTTGCCCTCAATTTTTATGGCACTAACCGAAGATGGAATTTGTTGGATATCTCCCACAAATTTTTCAATTTCAGATTTAATCAAATCTGAGGTTATGTTCTCACAACTTTTTGTTTCAATAATTTCACCTTGAGCATCATCTGTTGTTCTAGATTGACCCAAACGAATAGTTGCTTGATAAGTCTTGTTGTCGGCAACGATAAATGTAAGCAGTCTTGTGGCTTTTCCTAAACCAACGACTAATACTCCTGTTGCATCTGGATCAAGAGTTCCAGCGTGCCCAACTTTTCTGGTATTTGCCAATTTTCTTATTTGGTGCACAACATCATGAGATGTCATTCCTGTTGGTTTGTCCACAATGACAAAACCATGTATTTCGTTAGCTGCTTGCTTGATTTGATTCATCACGTTCTTTATGTCGGTATGGATCTTCTCCCGCTGCATATTTTCCACTTTGAGCAATCTTTTGTAATTCTTGATCTCTTTCTTGCGCTGTTCTTAAAACTTCTGAAATATGAATGGCATTTTCAGGAATTCCATCAAGTAAGAATTCCAATGAAGGAGTGTGTCTAATTCCTAGAGCTTTACCAACTTCACTTCGAAGCATTCCTTTAGCCGACTCAAGTGCTGCTTTGGTGCTTGCTCTATTTTCATCATCACCTAAAACTGTGTAGAAAACTGTAGCTTCTCTTAAATCACCAGTGATACGAACTTCCGTAATAGTTACAAAACCTAAACGGGGGTCTTTTACTCTGGTGTCTAATAAAAGAGCAACTGTTTCTTTGATTCGATCAGCGACTCTTCGAACTCGTGCTTGACTCATGATCGTTTAAGCGCGAGGCTTTTCGCGTAATTCATAGGTTTCAATAATGTCTTCAACTTTAAGATCGTTAAATCCATCAAATGAAATACCACCTTCGAAGCCTTCTTTTAGTTCTGAAACATCATCTTTAAATCTTCTTAATGAAGCAATGCTTAAGTTTTCAGTAATCATTCTTCCATCACGCAAAATGCGAGCTTTTGATTTTCTGGTAATTAATCCATCACGAATAATCACACCAGCAATTGCTCCAACTTTGCTTGACTTAAACACTTCTCTAATTTCAGCAGAACCTAAGCGGACTTCTTCATAAATTGGTTTGAGTTTGCCTTTGAGTGCTTTTTCAATATCTTCAATTGCTTGATAAATAATGGAGTAATAACGAAGCTCTACTCCTTCTCGATCTGCCATTTCACGAGCCCCTGATTCGGCACGAACGTTGAAACCAATAATGATTGCCTCTGAAGCAACAGCCAAGTCAACATCACTATTAACAATTGCGCCAACCCCACGATGAATTACTCGCAATTCAACATCTTCGCCAACCTCAAGTTTCATTAATGAATCTTCCAAAGCTTCAACAGAACCAGAGACGTCACCCTTAATAATTAAGCGCAACTCTTGAGTCTCACCCTTCTTCAAGGTGTCAAGCACATCTTCCAAAGTATGACGCTTCTTGCCTCTAGCAAGTTGAGCATTTCTATCTCGAGCAGATCTTGCTTGCGCAATTTGTCTTGCCACGCGATCTTCATCAACAACTAAGAAAGTATCTCCAGCTCCTGGCACACTTGTTAAGCCAAGTACTTGTACTGGAAATGCAGGGCCGGCACTTTCAACTGATTCACCTTTGTCATTCAACATTGCGCGAACGCGACCAAAAGCATCACCGACAACAATTGAATCTCCAGCTTTTAAAGTTCCACGTTGTACTAATACTGTGGCAACAGGTCCACGGCCTTTATCAAGATGAGCTTCGATAGCCACACCTTGAGCTTGTTGAGATGGACTTGAACGCAAATCCAATGCAGCATCAGCAGTTAAAATGATTGATTCTAATAATTTTTCAATTCCTAGTCCTGATTTTGCGGAAACATCAACAAACATTGATGTACCGCCGTATTCTTCTGGTAATAATCCATATTCAGAAAGTTGACCGCGAACTTTATTTGGATCAGCACCTTCCTTATCAACTTTGTTTACCGCTACCACAATTGGTACTTCTGCAGCTTGAGCGTGATTTAGTGCTTCAATAGTTTGTGGTTTTACGCCATCATCGGCAGCAATTACCAGAACTGCAATATCTGTTACTTTGGCACCACGAGCACGCATAGCTGTAAATGCTTCGTGGCCTGGTGTGTCAATAAAGGTTATTTTTCTATCATCGCCTGCCACATTGGCAGAAATTTGGTAAGCACCAATGTGCTGGGTAATTCCACCGGCTTCTCCACCAGCCACATTTGCAGAACGAATGGTGTCGAGTAACAAAGTTTTACCATGATCAACGTGACCCATAATCGTTACTACAGGGGGTCTAATTACTAGTTCGCCTTCATCTTCGCCAAATGAAACATCAAATGAATCAAGTAATTCACGATCTTCATCTTCAGGAGAAACTACTTGAATATCAAAATTTAATTCCACACCTAAAACTTGTAATGTTTCATCAGGCAAAGATTGAGTTGCCGTTGCCATTTCACCTAAATGAAATAGTGCAGTAACTAAACTGGCAGGATTTGCACCAATTTTTTCACCCAAGTCCATTAAGGATGAACCACGACTCAAACGAATTGTTCTGCCATCACCTTTTGGTAATTGCACACCACCCAGTTGTGGTGCTTCCATGAAATCTTCAAACTCTTGACGTTTTTCACGTTTTGATTTCGAACGTTTTTTGTTTGCTCCGCCTTGACGACCAAAAGCACCCGCTGCGTTTCCGCGACCACCTGCACCACCACGTTGACCAGGACGTCCTGATGGTTGAACACCAGGCATTGTTGGAATTCCACCAGGACCACTTGATCTGTTAGCGCCAAAATTTCCTGGACCACCTGGTCCTCTGTTTGGTCCACCAGTTCTTGGTCCACCAAAATTTCCTGGACCACGATTTGGTCCACCAGGTCTTGGTGCATTTGGATTATTAGTTCTTGGTCCACCAAAATTTCCTGGACCACGATTTGGTCC
>SXYE01000048.1 GCA_005789325.1 Actinomycetota bacterium | reverse complement strand
TGGCACAACGCAACCTTCAGAGGCAGCTAGTGCATTAACAGTCAAAAGTCCTAGAGATGGTTGGCAATCAATAATTATGTAGTCATACTCATCAACCAAAGGTTTTAGTGCACTTGCTAAAACTTGTTCGCGTCCGACTTCACTTACTAATTCGAGTTCAGCTGCTGATAATTCAATATTTGAGGGAAGAAGTTCAAGATTTTTGACTTGAGTTTTTACTAAAACATCTCGAGCAGGAATTTGTTCCCCTACCAGAACATGACGCAATGTTTTTTCCAACTGATAAACAGGAATTCCTAAACCAACGGAAAGAGCACCTTGAGGATCAAAATCAACGAGAAGAACTTTTCGGCCATATCCTGCAAGTGCAGAACCTAAATTAATGGTGCTGGTTGTCTTACCAACTCCACCTTTTTGATTGACCATAGAAATAATTCGAGCTGGTCCATGCTTGCTAAGAGGTTGAGGAACAGGAAAATCTGTGGCAGTTTTCTGACCCTTGGGAATTCGGGAACCATCATCTTTAACAGATGTAATAGCCACTTTGAAACCTTGCTTTCTGCACAGCCGACCCGGCTGGGCTTCCGTGTTAAGCCTACGCCTGAACTCTATTACTCATTAACCCAACACCAATTGATTACTTGCGTGCTCGGGGATGTGTTTCGGAGAAGACTTCTCGCAATCTTTCAACCGTGATATGTGTGTAAATCTGCGTGGTATTTACCGAACTATGTCCTAGTAACTCCTGCACCACGCGTACATCTGCGCCTCCTTCTAATAAATGAGTCGCAAAGGCATGTCTTAGGGAATGTGGACTGAGATCTTCAAGATTGTTATCTAATGCCACCTTGTTAACAACTTCCCAAATACTTTGGCGTGATAAACGAGAACCTTTGGCGTTGAGAATTAGGGCTGCGCTAGGTTTTTTTGAATTAACTAATGAATTTCTACTTCTAGTTAAGTAGTTTTCAATTGCAATTTTGAGTGATTTTCCTAGGGGAACAATTCTTTGCTTTGAACCTTTACCAAAGCGAATCTTAACAACATTGGAATCGATGTCGATGTCATCAAGATCGGTATTGACTAATTCTGAGATTCTGGCCCCAGTGCCATAAAGAAATTCAAATATCAATTTATCTCGTGAAGAATTAGGAGATGATGTATCTATTGAGTCAATAACCGCATTTATTACTTCAGATGAAAGAGTCTTAGGCAAACGTAATGCTTTTGATCCAACTGACAAATATTGAGCAGGATTATTCTTAGAGATATCCTCTTGAACTAGGAATTTATGAAACCCTCGAATAGATGCAATAAGGCGTGAAATTGAAGACTCTGCAAGATCACTTCTTAACTTGTTAAGAAAATTTTGAATACTTTCTTCTTGGATTTTTTCGATTGAGGTAGATGAATCAATACCAGCAAGGTAATGTTCTAAATCTCGTCGATAAGACTCGATTGTGTTTGCCGATAGATTTCTTTCTGTTGCTAAATGATTCAGATAAAGCGGCAAAGCCTGATCTAGTCTCATTAAGCAGAAATTAGTTTCTCCGCTGGATGGTATTCCATATTAAAAGCATCTGCCACAGCTTTATATGTAACTTTTCCTTCATGCACATTCAAACCTAATCTGAGAGCTTTATCATCTTGGATGGCTTTTTTCCATCCTTTGTTAGCAATGGCTTTAGCGTAAGGCAAAGTAACATTTGTTAAAGCATACGTTGATGTGTTTGGAACAGAACCAGGCATGTTTGCAACACAATAAAATATTGAATTATGAATTTTATATGTTGGATCATCATGTGTTGTTGCTTTGGAGTCTTCAAAACATCCACCTTGATCAATTGCAATGTCGACTAGTACTGAACCTGGCTTCATTCTTTTGACCAGATCGTTGGAAACTAATTTTGGTGCTTTTGCACCCGGAACAAGAACTGCTCCAATTACAAGATCAGCTTCTAAAACACATCTTTCGATTTCGAACGCGTTTGAGACTAGTGTTTGAACTTTGCCATCAAATATCAAATCTATTTCCTTTAATCGGTCAACATTAAGATCAAGAATTGTTACATTTGCTTCAAATCCCAAAGCAATAGTTGCAGCGTGCTGTCCTGAAACTCCCCCACCGATAATTACTACGTTTCCTTTTCTAACTCCTGGAACACCACCTAGTAATAAACCTCTACCGCCTTGAAATTTAAGAAGTGAATGCGCACCAACTTGAGGAGCTAATCTGCCAGCAACTTCTGACATTGGTGCCAAAAGTGGCAGAGATCTGTTTTCTAGCTCAACAGTTTCATACGCAATTGCAGTTGTTCCTGACTTAATCAAGGCATCTGTGCACTCTTTAGACGCAGCTAAATGTAGGTAAGTAAAAAGAATTTGATCTTTACGCATTTTTGGATATTCAGCAGCAATAGGTTCTTTAACTTTTAAAATTAAATCGGATTTAGCCCAAACCTCGTCAGCAGAATCTAAGATTTTCGCACCGGCCTTTACATACTCGTCATCAGATATAGCTGAACCAACTCCAGCATTCTTTTCAACAACTACTTGATGACCATTTTTTATAAATTCAACGACTCCAGCAGGAGTTATGGCAACACGATATTCGCGATTCTTGATCTCTTTTGGAACTCCTACTAACAATTAGTTTCTCTCCTTTGAAGTTTATCCAACAAAACTACATATTACGCTTACTAAGTTGTAATCCGCCACCCTAGAGACTTTGACCGATTCCTTTAGCGTGAATCAAGGGCTGCTTTGATTAATCCTTCAAAGAGTGGATGGGCTTTGGTAGGTCTTGACTTGAATTCAGGATGAGCTTGGGTTGCTACATAATAAGGATGATCTTTTTTATCTAGTTCGATAAATTCAACTAGTTTTCCATCTGGTGATAATCCTGAAAATATCAATCCGTGTTCAGATAATTTATCTCGATATTCATTGTTAACTTCATAGCGATGTCTGTGTCTTTCAGTTATGACAGTTGCATCATAAATGTCATGCACAATTGAATTATCTTTAAGGTGTGCTGGAAAACTTCCTAATCGCATGGAAGCGCCCATATCTTTTTGTCCACTCACAATTTCAACTTGATCAGCCATTGTTGCAATAACTGGATATGCGGTGTCTGCATCAAACTCAAGTGATGAAGCACCTGGCATACCTGCAATTTCTCTAGCAAATTCAATAACCATGCATTGCAAACCTAGACAAATTCCTAATGTGGGAATTCTATTTTTTCTTGTATGAGTAAGAGCACCAAGTTTTCCTTCAATACCTCTTACACCAAATCCTCCAGGAATTAACACTGCATCAACATCACTTAAAGCTTTTGCTGCACCTTCTGGTGTTTCGCAATCATCTGAGGCCACCCATTTGATTGTTACTTTGGCGTTATTGGCAAAACCACCAGCTCGCAATGCTTCAGAGACAGATAAATATGCATCAGGTAGATCTATGTATTTGCCAACCAGTCCAACGGTTACTTGGTGTGCTGGTTTATGAACACGTTCTAGAAGTGCATCCCAACTTTTCCAATTAACATCTCGAAATGGTAAACCTAATCTTCTGATTACAAAAGCATCTAGGCCTTCTCGATGAAGCACTCTTGGAATGTCGTAAATACTTGGTGCATCTACTGCTGCCACAACACCTTCCTGATCAACATCGCACATCATTGAGATTTTCTTTTTTATGTTTTCTGGAACTATGCGATCAGATCTAAGAACAATGGCATCAGGTTGCAAACCGATGCTTCGCATTGAAGCAACACTGTGTTGAGTTGGTTTGGTTTTTTGCTCACCCGAAGGACCAATGTAGGGCAATAAACTTACATGAAGAAAGAAAGTGTTTTCTCTACCAATTTCGTGACGAATCTGTCTTACAGCTTCTAAGAATGGTAGAGACTCAATATCTCCAACGGTGCCACCAATTTCTGTAATAACAACATCAACATCAGCAGAAGCCATACCTCTTATTCGACCTTTGATTTCATTTGTTATGTGAGGAATAACTTGAACGGTGTCACCCAAATACTCTCCACGTCTTTCACGTGCAATAACACTTGAATAAACTTGACCAGTTGTTACGTTGGCTGATTTTGATAATTCAACATTTAAAAATCTTTCGTAATGTCCCACATCTAAATCTGTTTCGCCACCATCTTCGGTAACAAAAACTTCCCCATGTTGAAAAGGATTCATTGTTCCAGGATCAACATTTAAATAAGGATCTAGTTTTTGCATTGTTACTTTGAGACCACGAGAAACTAATAAGTTACCTAAGGAAGATGCAGTTAAACCTTTACCAAGAGATGAAGCCACACCACCGGTGACAAAAATGTGCTTAACACTGCTACTGGACAATTTAGCTCCCGTGGTAAGAATTTTTATGAAAGTTAAGAAACCTTAACCCCACGGGATTACATCCTATAACTAATTGCTTTGCGACATCCCCAGCAGTTCACGCGCGTGTTCAAGGGCTGAGGCTGAATCTTGGATTCCAGCCATCATTCGAGCAATTTCGGTAACTCTTGCACCACTATCTAGTTCAATAACACTTGAAGTTGTTATATTTCCCGAGGCCGACTTCTCAACCTTGAGATGTTTATCTGCAAATGCTGCAACTTGAGGTAAATGTGTGACAACCACAATCTGGTGATTCTTTGCCAACGCTTTCAAGCGTTTACCAACTTCGATTGCTGCTGCCCCACCAATTCCTGCATCAACTTCATCGAAAATCATGGTTTTACTTGCTCCACTTTTTGAAAAAACTAGTTCAATGGCCAACATGATTCTTGACATTTCCCCACCACTTGCCACTTTAGATATAGGGCGAAGAGGTTGACCTGGATTGGCGCTGAATTCAAATGAAATTTGATCTACCCCGTAATTATCAAAGTGTAAATGAGTCTCATTCTTATCCACTCTAATTTTTAGACCTGCTTGATCTTCTGATGTTTCAATTCTTACTTTGAAATCAGCGTTAGGCATTGAAAGTGATTTGAGTTCCTTTTCTATGGCAAGCGATATTTTCGTTGAAGAATCAACTCTTGAATCATGTATTTTTTGTGCACTGATGGCTAATTCACTCAATTGCAGCTGGATTTCTTTTTCAACAGTTTGAATTGCAGATGGTAAATCTTCAATTGTGGCTAATTCTTCGGTGATTTTTTTGATGTTTTCAAGGGCGTCTTTACTTGTTGGACCATATTTAGTAAGTAACTTTTTTATCAACGCTCGTCTTGATTCAAGTTTGTCTATTGTTGCCGGATCTCGATCTAATGAAGCTAAATCCCTGTTTACATCACGGGCCAGAGTCGAGACTTCAATTTCCAGATTAGAAATCTGATCTCTTAAGGAAGAGATTCTTTCACTTTTGGCCGCTGCGGTATCTAATGCTTTTCGAGCCTGATTCAACTGGCTGGTGACAGATGTTGTGCCATCTTCTGCTCCATTGAGCAATTTGTCGGCCAAGGCTAATGATTCGAAAATATCTTCACTGTTGTTAATTAGATTTATGCGCTCTGTAATAGAAATTTCTTCATCAACTTCAAGTTGGGCATCGTTTAGTTCTTTCACAGATTCTTGCAATTGAGCAATCCTGAGTGCGTTTTGTCCTCCTACTTTCTTAAGTTCTTCAAGTTTCTTTTTCGTTTCAATATATTTTGAGAAAATGTCTTGATATTTGACAAGATTTGCAAGATGATCATCTCCGGCAAACTGATCTAATAATTGTCTTTGAAACGAAGATTTGTTTAATAAAACCTGATCTCCTTGACCATGAATTGTTATCGAGCTTTGAGTAATCTCTTCCAAAGTGGCGCTGGGAACAGATCTTCCTCCTAGAATTATTTTGCCGCGACCTTCTCGAGCAATTGTTCTACTTATTTGAGTTCCATCATCTTCAATTGCGACATCTAATTCTTCTAATCTTTGACGTAATTCTTTATCTCGGGGAACCTTAATAAATGCTTCAACTAAGGCTGATTTTTCATTAGTTCGAACCAAACTTGAATCAACTTTTTCACCAATGATCATTTGAAAAGCAGTCAGAATCATAGTTTTTCCAGCACCAGTCTCACCTGTTAAAACAGTGAAACCATTAGACATTTCTAAGGAAACATCCTCGATCACACCGATGTTTTGGATTCGAAGATCATTAATCATTTACGCTTGTTATTCCCACGCCAGCCTTCAACGGGCAATTGAAATTTCTTAACTAATCTTTCAGAAAAAGATTCCTCGTCCAATCTTGCCAGATTGACATATGAAGAAGATTTCTTTACTTCAATTCGCATGCCAGGTGATAAATCAAAAGATCTTCTGCCATCAGCAGTTAAGTGACCGTTGCTTCCATCTTGGGGAACTTCAATGGCAATAACTGATTTTGTGTCAACAACAAGAGGTTTAGCAAATAAAGCATGAGCACTAATTGGTACAACAAGCAAAGCTTCAACACTTGGCCAAATAACAGGTCCACCCGCACTAAACGCATAATCTGTGGAACCAGTTGGAGTTTCTAAAACAATTCCATCTCCCCACAATCTAGACACTGGCTTTGAATCAATTTCTAAAATCAAATCAAACATGTGTCCTGGTTCGGATTTTTCTATAGCAACATCGTTAAGGGCGAAAGATTCAAAAACAACTTCGTTGTCCTTAGTGACAACAAATTCAATTGCCAATCTTTTTTCTTCAATCCAGTCATGCTCAACAATGGCTTTGTCGACATCTTCAATGTGTTCAACTTCTGCTTCGGAAAGAAAACCAACGTGGCCAAGATTAATTCCTAGGACGGGAATGTTGCTTGATCTTGTTACTTCAACAGCTCTAAGAATTGTTCCATCTCCACCAAAAACGAGCGCCAAATTTGGATTTGAACTGGTTCCTGGAACGAATTCTGTAATTTCATAACCTGCACTTTGAATCAACTTTTTGTCACTTCCAAGAGCACAGATTGAAACTTTTGCGTCAGCTAGTTGTTGCGAGACTTTGGCAGCAATTTTATTGGCTTCAGCAGAATCGTTG
>SXYE01000047.1 GCA_005789325.1 Actinomycetota bacterium | reverse complement strand
TCGAAGTGAGTTTCGCCTGGCTAAGTAATCTGGCATAAAGATTTACTTAATTAGTTTTTTTAAGGCACTCAAAGCTAAGCGGTAGCTATCAATTCCAAAACCAGCAATTGCTCCATCAGCAACACCGGCTAACACACTGAAATGACGAAACTCTTCTCTTGCTTGCGGATTTGAAATATGAACCTCAATTAGTGGTGCTGTGTGCATAGCTGCAGCATCTCGCATGGCATAGCTGTAGTGAGTAAAGGCTGCTGGATTAATGATAACGGGGATTTTATTGTCACTTGCTTCATGCAGCCACTTAATAATTGTTGCTTCATCATCGGTTTGACGAAAATCAATTTCGAAATCATTTTGCTTCCCAAAATCGATACAAACATTCATTAAATCTTCAAAAGTGTCTTTTCCATAAATTTCTGGCTCTCGGGTACCAAGGCGTTGAATATTTGGTCCATTAAGAACAAAGACTTTTATCATTTCGACACCTTCTCCCATGCTTGACTTAAAATTTTGTAACTTGGATTTTCTAATCTAGAAGGTTTAGCAATATCTTCTAGGATTACAAATCTTAACGTAGCTCCACGTGATTTCTTATCCAGAGCCATAATCTCAATCAGTTTTTTAAAGTTTTTACTTTTGTATTTTGTAGGAAGCCCAACTAATTCCAAGATGTCTCGATGCCTTTTAACAACCTCAGCAGATAATTTGCCATCAGCAAATGCCAGTTCCGCAACAAAAACCATTCCTACAGAAACAGCATCACCGTGTCTCCACTTGTACTTCTCATTTTTTTCAATGGCATGCCCAAGTGTGTGACCGTAGTTGAGGATTTCTCGACCTGTCTTTGAGGTGGAGGTTTCCTTAAAATCTTTAGCTACAGTATCTGCCTTAACCTGAATTGATCTAGTTACAAGTTCAGGAATTTCTACCCCGTCAAATGTTTTACATTCTTGAGGATATTTTTCAATAATTTGAAGAATTTTCTCATCCGCGATGAATCCACATTTAACAACTTCAGCCATTCCCGTTGTGAAATCATGCTTCTTTAATGTTTTTAAAGTATTTAAATCACAAATCACCTGGACTGGGTTATGAAAGCTTCCAACTAAGTTTTTTCCCGCTTCAGTATTAATCCCAGTTTTTCCACCCACTGCAGCATCTACCATGCCTAGCAAGGATGTGGGAATAGAAATGAAATCAATTCCTCGTAACCATGTTGCGGCAACAAATCCTGCTAGATCAGTTGTGGCGCCTCCCCCGATAGCCACAATCAAATCTGAACGGGTGAACTTACTCTTGCCTAAAGTTTTCCAGCATTTATCAACTATTTTGATATTTTTAGCAGTTTCTGCATTTGGTACTTTAATTTCAATTACCTTAAAGCCAAGTTTTGTAACATGTTTTTTTACCGATTTAGCAACTTTTTCCACATGTGCAGGAAAGATTAGAGCGATTTGATTGACGTTTTGATTGATATTTATTGAATCAAGAATGTCATGGCCGATAACAACATCGTATGGATTGGTGGCATTAACCGTAATGGTTTTGTGTATTCCCACTAGTTAACCTCACTTGTTTGTAAAAGCACTTCTTGCACAACTTCGTCAATACTTTTTCCAGTTGTATCTATTTCCCAGTCTGCCACTTCTTCGTAAAATGGAGTTCTTTCTTCGAGTAGTTTCACCAAAGTAGATCTCACATTGCCCATCAAAACTGGTCTAGAAAGACCCATCCCAACTCTTGAGGATGCTTCACCTGATGAAACTTTTAACCATGCCACAGGAGCTATCGCTAGAGCATTTCTTGTTGATTCATCCAAGATAGATCCTCCACCAAGTGAGAGCACTCCATCAAAAGATTTCAATAATTCACTTATTTTGTTTCTCTCTAATTCGCGAAAATATGGTTCACCTTTTTTAACAAAGATCTCAGAAATGGTAATTTTCTCATCCATTTCAATTTCGCTATCAACGTCAAGAAATGAAAGATTAAGTTTTTCTGCTACTTTTTTTCCAATAGTTGTCTTCCCTGAACCGGGAGCACCCACGAAAATTAAACGTGGAGACATATTTATCGAACCTTTAGGTTTGATAAATAGTTTTCAAAGTTTCTCTTTGTCTCGCTTACAGAGTCGCCACCAAATTTTTCCATCAACGCATCAGCTAGAACTAAGGCCACCATGGATTCAGCAATAACTCCTGCGGCAGGAACTGCGCAAACATCTGATCTTTGGTTGTGAGCTTTAGCTGCTTCACCTGTGGTGGTGTCAATGGTTTGCAAAGCTTTAGGAACAGTTGAAATTGGTTTCATGGCTGCACGAACTCTTAAGATTTCACCAGTGGTCATACCACCTTCAGTTCCACCTGCACGATGAGTTAATCGTTTAACACCATCTTTAGTGTTAACAATTTCATCATGTGCTGCAGAACCACGACGTCCTGCTGTTGTGAAACCATCACCAACTTCAACCCCTTTAATTGCTTGAATGCCCATAAGTGCACTGGCTAATCTGGCATCAATTTTTCTATCGTGGTGAACATAAGAACCTAAACCTGGTGGTAATCCATAAACCACAACTTCAACTACTCCACCTAAAGTGTCACCGTCTTTATGTGCAGATTCAACTTCTGCTTGCATTAGTTGACTCGTTTTTTCATCAAAGCATCGAGCTGGGTCTTCATCAATTTTATTTAGTGAACCAGGAGTTGGAATGGTTCCATCAGGAGTTTTTACTGTCCCAAGTTGAACCACATGACTTAAAATCTCAACACCAGCTACTTGATTCAATAATTTTTTTGCTAAGGCACCTAGAGCAACTCTTGCTGCTGTTTCTCTAGCGCTTGCTCTTTCAAGAACTGGTCTTGCTTCATCGAAACCGTACTTTTGCATACCAACTAAATCAGCATGTCCCGGTCTTGGTTTTGTCAATGGAGCGTTTCTGGCAAGTTCAGTTAAAACTTTTTCATCGACTGGATCAGCAGCCATTACATCTTTCCACTTTGGCCATTCAGAATTATTAATTTTTATAGCTATTGGAGCACCAATACTTAAACCATGTCTAATGCCACCTAATATTTCAATTTCGTCTTGCTCAAATTTTTGTCTGGCACCTCGACCAACTCCAAGGCGTCTTCGAGCTAATTCATTTTGAATATCAATAGAGGTAACTGAAATACCTGCGGGAAGTCCTTCAATTGTGGCAACCAAAGCAGGACCGTGAGACTCACCTGCAGTTAGCCATCGAATCATAAATCTATTCTTCCATTGTGCATGAATTTGTTGGTAATCCCCCTACAAATTAAGCACAAGAAACAAAAGAAATGAAACAGACATGAATGGCCCAAATGCAATTTCGTGATTTTTGGAAACTTTCTTAACCAACATCAAGAGAATTGAAAAAATTCCACCGATTACAAATGCCACCAGATGCATGTTGATGGTTTCGGTAAATCCATACAAGTATGTAGGAGCAAGACTTAATGCAAAGCTATATTTCACATCTCCCAGCCCAAAGCTTCTTTTAGAAAGAAAATAGACACCCAAATAGACCAAAAATACTAATAATGATGAAGTAGTTGAATAAATTAGTTTACTCAAATCAAAACTTGATGAAATAAGAATTAAGCAAATATTTGTAATCAAAAAACTAAATACTATTTTGTTGGGTAAGAGTTTGGTTCTATAGTCAATTATTCCTAGCAGAATTGCAAAAAGTGAAGAATTGATAAGGATTAGATAATCCCAATTCAAAATTTCCTCAATCCTAAGAAATGGCCTCCCTCATTTGTTTGAGTGGAGCTTTTTTGCCAGTCATTAATTCAAACTGTCTGGCAGCTTGATGCAATAACATCTCTAAACCTGAGACGACAAAACCTCTGCGAAGGATCCATTCCAATGCAATTTTTGATGGCCACGGTGAATACGCAACATCAAGTAAGGATCCAGGGATTTCTGGTCCCATAGCTGCAAATGAGTCCATTGCACCACTTGGCAAACTACTTATAACAGTTGTCGCTGCTAGTGCTTTATGAATTTCACTCCATTGAACTTCAGATACTTCTAATCCAAAATCTTGGGCAACATTTTTTAGATCTGTTAATGACTGTTCGTTTCTAGCACAAAGAATAACTTTTTGAGCGCCTAATTGATGCAACGCTGCAACAGCTGATCTTGCTGTTGCCCCACTGCCGATGATAGATGGATTTGAAATATCAAGTTGTTTATTGGTTTGCAATGCAGTCACAATGCCGTAAATATCAGTGTTACCAGCAAAGATCTTTCCATCTTTAAAAAGAAGAGTGTTAGCCGAATTAACTTTTTTTGCTAACTCTGTTACCACATCTGCTACTTCTATGGCGACTTCTTTTAAAGGCATAGTAAGTGACATTCCAACTAGATTTGGATCTCTATTTTTTATGAAGTCAGAAAATGATGAAACATCTAGCTCAAACTTCTTGTAATCCCAATCCATTTTTAATGCTGCATATCCTGCTTTATGAATGGCAGGACTAAGTGAGTGTTCTATAGGTGAGCCGGCTACAGCTGCAAATTTTTGACTCATTTATTTATTTTTGTTATACCAATTTAGGAATTCTTGCTTATGTCCTAAAAATTCTTTGTTAGTTGAAGCAAATTTTGTCTCCTTGGTATCAAGGTTTACCGTAACCCAATACAGCCAGTTCCCATCTTCAGGATTAAGTACTGCATTAATGGCTGCCTCCGATGGATTTGCAATTGGTCCTGGAGGTAATCCGTCATTTGTATAAGTGTTGTAAGGAGAATCTTGTTGTAATTGTTCACTGGTCAAAATAATGGTATTTGTATCTAATTCATAATTCAAAGTGCTATCCAATTGCAATCTCATAGGCGCTGCTAGGCGATTTAGAATTACTCGAGCAGCTTTGGCTTGATCAATTGGTGCAACTTCTTTTTCGACAATACTTGCCATAATGAGTACCTCATATGGGGTAAGGCCATTTGCTTTAGCTGTGGCCTCAAGTTGTTGCTCTTCTGCTGCTTGATTAAATCTCTTAATCATTTGTTGCAAAACTTCTTTAGGAGTTATGCCTTCTTCAAATCGATAAGTTGCTGGATACAAAAATCCTTCAACATTATTTTTGGCATACTCAGGTAATCCCAAATCTTTTGGATCTTTTACCAATGATTCAAAATCGCCCACCGAAACACCCAGAGCTTGGGCTGCGGCTGCGAAAACAAATTTTGATCTGGAACCTTCGGGGATCACAACTTTGATACTTACTTTGCTTTCGGGATCAAGCAGTGCAAATATTGCTTCTTTAGGTCCCATGCTTTTAACCAAGTTGTATTTACCAGGTCCAATTGAACTAGCTTGTGGAATGTCATCTGCTGCTGTTACAAATTCTAAATAGTTATTAACTACACCTGCATCTGCTAAAACTCTACCTATTTCGGTTAATGAAGATCCAGGTTTGATGGTTACTTGAGTGGGACCGCTTCCTCCGGGTCCATTAATAATTTTTACTCCACCACTTGGAATAAACGAGTAAAGCACAATTCCTAGTAGAGCGACAAAAGTTATTAATCCAATTCTTAAGTAAGGAGCAGGCTGCAGGTCAGATTTGTATCTGTTTTGTTCAGGTTTGAAATCATCTAAAATTGATGGCATTTATTTCACCTCATTCAAATCTTTGCCTGGAACTTGATTATTTCTCTTTTCAAATTCAAGTGCTTGCTCTAATAATTCTATTGCTGCCACCTGATCGATCATGGACTTCTGCTCGCGCGTATTTAAACCACTCTCACTCAATCTCGCACTGGCACTGGTTGTGGTCAATCTTTCATCCATCATGCGCACCGAAACACTGGAAAGTGCCTTAGCTAGCTGATTTGCAAAATTCAAGGCTTTTGTAGCTGATTGACCAATGGCACCTGAGAGATGCTTAGGAAGGCCAACATAAATTTCCAAACATCCAGTTTCATTTACTTCTTTTAGAATATTTTTAATTAGTTCTTGATCATTTTTAAGTGTGGCAACTGGCACTGCCAGAATTCCGTCAATATCACTTTTTGCTACACCAACTCTTACATCTCCATAATCGATTGCGTATCGAATACCTTTTCTCAAAGTTTCAACTACCGAATCAAGTTATCGACACCAGCAATAACATTTTTTGCATCACTAATATTGGTGCCTGCACCTTGTGCCATATCTGGCTTACCGCCACCTTTACCATCAAGTTTTGCTAACACTAGATTCAATATTTCACCAGCATTTAAATTCTTTTTTCTCGCCGCATCATTTGTGGCTACAACGACATTTACCTTGTCACTTGAAATTCCCGCACCAATCACAACGGCTGCTGCTTCTCCCAATTGTCCCCGCACATTTGTGACAAGTTCGCGAATATCGTTTGCGCCTAGTTCTCCTTGCGCAAGGAAATTTGCAACTTTTACTCCGTTTACATCATGAGCAGTTTTCAGATAATCATTAATGCTTCCTGATAACTGAGATTTACGAGCTTTCTCAATTTCTTTCTCGGCATCTTTCAAACGATCCATCAATGAAGAAACTTTTTCAGGCAATTCCTCAGCACGACCCTTGAGCATTTCTTGCAAGTTAGAAACAATTAAATGTTCTCTTGCCAGGAATTGGTAAGCATCGGTTCCAACTAATGCTTCAACTCGTCTTGTTCCTGCACCGATACTTTGTTCACTTAGAAACTTAATCACACCTAGTTGAGCTGAACGTTGAGCATGAGTTCCGCCACAAAGCTCGTGTGCCCAATCTCCAACACTTACTACTCGAACTACATCACCATATTTTTCACCAAACAAAGCCATTGCACCCATGGCACGTGCTTGATCTTGTGACATCAATTGTGCACTTACCCCTAAGTCGCTAAGTAATACTTCATTAACTCTTTCTTCAACATCATTTAACACACTTTGAGGAACAGGTTTTGGAGAGGGAAAATCAAAACGTAATCTGCCTGGTGAATTCTCACTACCTAATTGAGTTGCGGTTTCACCTAATGCTTCTCTAAAAGCTTTATGAATTAGATGTGTTGCAGTGTGAGCTCGAGAAATTGCTTTTCGTCTTAAAAGATCAACTTCTCCAACACCTTTTAACCCAGTTACAGCTTCACCTTTTGTAACTCGGCCTCTGTGAACATAAAGTCCAGGAACAGGTTGTTGCACATCATCAATTTCAATTTCTGCACCATTACTTAAAACTAATTTGCCACTATCAGCTAACTGGCCGCCACCTTCTGCATAAAATGGTGATCGATCCAAAACAAATTCGACATCAATTCCTTGAGCAACACTTTTGGCAACATTTCCATCTTGTAATAAACCTTTAAGACTAACTTCACTACTGGTTTCCGTATAACCAGTAAAGTTAGTAATACCTGCTAAGTCAGCTAACACACGATATTGCTGCAGGTCCCCTAAACCTTGTTTTCTCTCTTTAGCATCTGCCTTGGCTCGATTTTTTTGTTCAAGCATCAATCTCTTGAAACCTTCAGCATCAATTGCAATTCCTGCTTCACTTGCCATTTCTAAAGTTAAGTCGTAAGGAAATCCGTAAGTGTCGTGTAATTCAAAAACTTTCTCACCCGATAAAGCTTTTGATTTGTTCTTTTTTAAATCCTCAATGGAATTTTCAAACAAAAGAGTTCCTGTTTTTAAGGTTTGCGCAAAAGAGGTTTCTTCACCAATAGCAATTTCTAGTATGCGTTTTTTGTCTGTGTT
>SXYE01000046.1 GCA_005789325.1 Actinomycetota bacterium | reverse complement strand
CGGTCGCGATTCCAATTCGCAAAGACTTGGAATTAAAAGATTTGGTGGCCAACTTGTTGGTGCCGGAGAAATCATTGTTCGCCAACGTGGCACACATTTTCACCCAGGTGTAAATGTTGGACGCGGAACTGATGACACATTATTTGCTTTACAAGCAGGTTCTGTGAAATTTGGTTCACGTCGTGGTCGTCGTGTTGTTGACATTGTCCCTGCGGAATAACCCGCTCAATTAGACATACCCAAAAGGGCGGGCTTTTTATAAAGCCCGCCCTTTTGCATTATTAAAAAGGTGGTGCAGAAATTATGTTTGTTGATCAAGTAATTCTGCATGCCAAAGCTGGCAACGGTGGCAGTGGTTGCACATCTGTGCATCGTGAAAAATACAAACCTTTAGGTGGACCAGATGGTGGCAATGGTGGAAAAGGTGGTGATGTTGTATTACTTGTTGACACAAATGAAACAACATTATTGGAATATCATCGACATCCACATCAAGAAGCACCAAATGGAAAACCAGGTCAAGGAAGTCATAACAGTGGTGCAAATGGTGAAGATTTAGTTTTATCTGTACCAGCTGGCACAGTTGTTTATTCAATGCAAGGTGAAATTTTAGCTGACCTTATTAATCCAGGCATGAAATATGTTGTTGCCCAAGGTGGTGCTGGCGGATTAGGCAATGCGGCACTTTCCTCAAATAAAAGAAAAGCTCCAGGTTTTTCACTTTTAGGCGAACCAGGTGACATTGCTGATGTAAAACTTGAATTGAAATCTTTAGCCGATGTTGCATTGGTGGGTTTTCCAAGTGCAGGCAAATCAAGTTTAGTTTCTGTAATTAGTGCAGCAAAACCAAAAATTGCTGATTATCCTTTTACAACACTGGTTCCAAACTTAGGTGTAGTTAAGGCTGGCGATGTAACTTTTACTGTTGCAGATGTCCCAGGATTAATTGAGGGAGCAAGTGCTGGTAAAGGTTTAGGTCTTGATTTCTTAAGACACATTGAAAGATGTGCGGTGATCGTACATGTAATTGATTGTGCAACTTTAGAACCAGGTAGAGATCCACTTCAAGACTTAGACATTATTGAAAAAGAACTAAAACAATACGGTGGACTAGAGGACAGGCCAAGAATTGTGGTATTAAATAAAATAGATGTTCCAGAGGCGCGAGATTTGGCTCAAATGATTTTGCCTGAAATTCATGCACGAAATCTTGAAGGATATTTAATTTCAGCAGTTTCTAGAGAAGGCTTAAAGGAATTCCTCTTTGCCGTTGCTGAGTTAGTTATGCAATGGCGAAAAACGCATACTCAAGATGAGAATGCGAGAATTATTATTCGTCCAGACGCAGTTGGCGAACTAGGATTTAATGTTCGACATGACGGAAATCGTTATTACGTTACAGGTAATAAAGTAGAACGATGGATTAGACAAACTGATTTTGCCAATGATGAAGCAATTGGATATTTAGCAGATAGATTCCAAGTTTTAGGTATTGAAGAAGCATTAAGAAAAGCTGGCGCAAAACCAGGTGCTGAAGTTGCCATAGGTGAAGGCGAAAACGCCGTACTCTTTGATTGGGATCCAGGAATTGATAGTGGAGTTAAAAATGTGCGCGGCCCACGTGGAACTGACATTCGATTGGATGGAAGATGAGTAGTCAATTAAGAGCTCAAATTTCCAAAGCCAAAAGAATTGTTGTAAAAGTTGGTTCTTCTTCTTTGACCACAGCCCAAGGTGGAATTGATACACAAAGAATCTTGGCACTTGTTGAGGCTTTAGCAAAACATAAAAATACAGGGCATGAAATTGTTTTAGTTTCTTCTGGAGCAATTGCTGCTGGATTATCCCCACTTGGATTAACCAGTAGACCAAAAGAGCTTTCCTTACAACAAGCAGTTGCAAGTGTTGGCCAGGGACTTTTAGTGCAAAGATATGCAGAATCTTTTGCTAAACACGGAATAACGGTGGGTCAAGTTCTTTTAACTGCTGAAGATATGAGTAGAAGATCTCATTATCGAAATGCTCAAAGAACCTTTGCCAAACTACTTGAATTAGGCGTAGTACCAATAGTTAATGAAAATGACACGGTGGCAACAGATGAAATTCGAGTTGGCGACAACGATCGCTTAGCCGGAATTGTTACTCATCTAATTAATGCAGATGCCTTAGTTTTGCTTTCAGATGTAGACGGTTTAATGACTGCACCACCAAGTCAAGCTGGTGCAAAACTTATTTCTGAAGTTAAATCCTTTGATGACATTTCCCAGGTGCAATTAGGTGGAGCAGGAATCAGTGGTGTTGGTACAGGCGGGATGAGCACCAAGGTTCAAGCAGCTCGAATTGCTACAGCTGGAGCTGTTCCAACAATTGTGACAAGCGCGCAAAATTTGACATCTGTTTTTGAAGGTCAAGATGTTGGAACTATTTTTTGGCCAAGTAAAGAAAAACTTTCTGCCAGAGCACTTTGGTTAGCACACGCCACAGATGTAAGAGGCTCGATTGTTATTGACCAAGGAGCGGTAATGGCTGTGACAGAAAAACGTGCTTCTCTTTTACCTGCAGGTATTAAGAATGTTAAGGGTGAATTTGAAGCAGGCGATGCAGTTGAGGTTGTTAGCGAATCAGGAAAAATTGTTGGCAGAGGACTCGTTAACTTTGATTCCATAGAATTACCAAACTTAATTGGTAAAAACACTGCAAGCCTCATGCAAGAATTTGGGGAAGGTTATGATCGAGAAGTAATTCACCGTGACGACCTGGTCTTAATAGACGAACAAGCAGTTAAGAATTAGAATTTAATTAACATGGCTGACAAAGATAACGCAGTTGTTGAGATTGCAAAGAGAGCCCGGATAGCAAGTTATCAATTAGCGCAACTTAATCGTGAGGTTAAAGACAAGGCACTTATTTCTATGGCTCAGGCTTTGATAGCAAACAGCGACAAAATTACAAAAGCAAATCAAGTTGATGTTGAAAAAGCAAAAAGTACTGGAACTGATGCAGCAATCGTAGATCGGTTAACTCTAAATACAGAACGAATAAAAGAAGTTTCCCAAGGCCTATTAGATATAGCAAAACTTCCAGATCCAATTGGTGAAGTAATTCGTGGGTGGGTACAACCAAATGGATTAGAAATAGAACAAAAAAGAGTTCCAATGGGTGTTATTGGAATGATTTATGAAGCTCGACCAAATGTGACAGTTGATGCTGCAGGACTATGTTTAAAAAGTGGTAACGCAGCTCTACTAAGAGGCTCATCGTCTGCAAAAAACACCAACGAATCATTAGTTGAAGTTATGCGCAACTCCTTAAAAGAATCAGGCGTTGATATTGATGCAATTCAATTAGTTCCTAGTGATACTCATGAATCAGTGAAACAATTAATGAGTGCCAGAGGATTTGTTGATTTACTAATTCCTAGAGGTGGTGCATCTTTAATAAATTCAATCGTTAATGATTCACTCGTTCCAGTAATTGAAACTGGTGTTGGTAATTGCCATGTTTATATTGACAAAGATGCAGACATTGAGATGGCTGTGTCAATTCTGGTTAATTCGAAAGCGTCAAGAGTAAGTGTGTGTAATGCAGCCGAAACTTTTTTAGTTCACCAAGATATCGCACCAAACTTTTTACCTAAAGCATTAGCTGCACTTAAAGATAAGCAAGTAACTATTCATGGTGATGAAAAAATTAAACAATACTGCGAGAAAGCAGCGATAAGTTTTGAACCAGTTACTGATGAAGATTGGGCTGCAGAATATTACAGTCTTGATATTGCTGCTGGAATAGTTGACTCAATGGAAGAGGCAATTCAACACATCAGAAAGTGGTCATCAAATCACACTGAAGCAATTGTTTCTGATTCGATGACAAGTATTGATAAATTTGTTGCACAAGTTGATTCTGCTGCCGTTATGGTAAATGCTTCTACTCGATTTACTGATGGTGGCGAGTTTGGTTTTGGTGCTGAAATCGGAATTTCAAATCAAAAACTTCACGCTAGAGGGCCGATGGGGCTCGTTGAGATGACTAGTACAAAATATATTGTAAGAGGGAAAGGTCATATCCGAGGAAAAGTAGGAGAGAGAAATAAATGATAAAACTAAGTGAGATGGCAGAAAAGTCAGTTGATCTTCCATTTTCTCCAGTGATTTTTGGTCTTGGAACTTTTGGTTTGCTTTGTTTCGCACTTTTTCTAGTTACGCGTCTTGATTCTGATAGATAAAGTATGACCAGCCGAATTGGGCTGTTAGGTGGCACATTTGATCCAATTCATCTTGGCCACATTTCAATTTTAAAAACCGCATTACAACAACTAAAACTCGACAAAATGTTTCTCATTCCTGCAGGTGATCCTTGGCAAAAACAACCAATTACAAGTCCACAACATCGATTAGCAATGACTAAATTGGCAACCGAATCAATTTCAAATGTTGAGGTACTTGATTTGGAAATAAATCGATCCAGCCCAACTTATACTTATGAAACTTTAGAGGAATTACACAAAAAATATGAAAACACTGAATTCATGCTTATTCTAGGTAGTGATGCGGTAGCTGGAATTGAAACCTGGCAGCAACCAAACAAGGTAAAAACCCTTGCACGCATTTTTGTTGTACAAAGAGCTGGTGACTTCACTCAAGACTGGCGATTTGATCGAATTCAGATGGATCCAATACAAATATCATCTACTCAAATTCGAGAAAAAGTAAAAAATAAGGAATCAATTTCAGACCTAGTTCCAGCATCTGTTGAGGCTTATATTTTAGCCAATGATTTATACAAGAATTGAGTGTGCAATAATAGAGTTAATGATTGAAAGTATAAATTCTTAGTGCCAGCATCAACAAAGTCGCGACATTTAGCACAACTAGCAGCCGAAGCTGCATTAGATAAATTGGCAACTGATGTGACACTAATTGATGTAAGTTCAAGATTTCCTCTGGCGGATATGTTTGTAATTGCATCTGCAGCAAATCACAGACAAGTAAAAGCGGTATGCGAAGTTATTGAAAAAGCTCTTTCAGCCGAAGGTGTTAAACCGTTAAATAGAGAAGGCCAGTCTGATAGTCATTGGATTTTATTAGATTACGAGGAAATTGTGGTGCATGTGCAATTAGCTAAAGATCGAGATTATTACAGCATTGAAAGACTTTGGAAAGATTGTCCAATCGAGGTTGTTAATGGCTAATCGTCAGCTTGTTTTGTGGAGGCATGGAAGAACTAGTTGGAATCTAGAACAAAGATTTCAGGGTCAAACCGATATTCCATTGGATGAAGTAGGAGAGCAGCAAGCAAAGAATGCTGCACAATTGCTTCGTCATCTTAAGCCAACATATATTGCATCATCAGATTTAATGCGTGCAAATAAAACAGGATTAGAATTAGCAAGCTTATTAAATCTAGAAGTCCCCAAAGATCCATTGTTTAGAGAAACTGCTCATGGATTGTGGGAAGGACTTACGTATTCAGAATTAAAAACAAAGTATGAAAATGAATATTTGAATTGGTCAGCTGGTCAAGAAATTAGACCTGGAACAACAGGAGAAACTAGATCTGAAGTTGCCGATCGAATGGTTAAAGGAATTTATCAACATATTGTTAATGTTCCAGATAACTCTGTTTTTGTTATTGCAACACATGGTGGTGCTGCAAGAGTTGCCGCAGGAAAATTAATGGGTTTGCCTGCAAAAACATGGGTATCTTTGGGAATCATTAGTAATTGTTCTTGGATTGTTTTGAATGAACCAGCCGAAGCTCATTTGCCGTGGAGATTAGTTGAATATAACGCTGGATCTCTTCCAACACCTGCTCTAAGTGATGATCGATAGGACTCAAGAGAAACTATTTTAATAAGTTTCGGTAGAGTTCTATTTCTGTAACAAATAAATTGGGGCAATGGCGCAGCTAGTAGCGCACATTCATGGCATGCAACGGGTCAGGGGTTCAAATCCCCTTAGCTCCACTGACTTAAATTTTGTGATACGTTGTTAATTAATTAACACACGGGAGTTCGGACCTGATCCGGACTGAGAGAGCGACTAAGTGGTGTCGCTGACCGTTTAACCGTTTGGGTAATGCCAGACAGGGAGAAGAAATTATGATTGTTATTTTCACAGTTTTAAATTATCCAGTAACTCTTTTGGAACTTTTGGCAGTAATTACTTCATTAACTGGAGTATGGCTTGGGACAACCGGATCAAGATTTACTTGGCCTTGGTGGTTAATTGGTTCAGCGCTTTACGCAGTTTTGTTTCTTCAATATGACTTAATTGCAAGTGCATTCTTGCAATTGGTTTTTATTGCTGGAGCTATTTGGGGCTGGTTTGGCTGGGGCAAAACTGGAGCAAAACCAGGAAGGTTAAGTTCTAAATTCAGATTAATTTGGTTTTTAACACTCATTGTGTCGTGGTTTTTGTTAGCCCCAACTTTGGCACGAATTGGTGCTGCTGCAACCTGGCCTGATTCATTTATTTTATTAGGAAGTGTAATCGCTCAAATTTTAATGGTTCGAGAAAAATTTGAAGCATGGCCGATTTGGTTTGTTGTCAACATTGTGGCAACTGTTCACTATGCCAATCAAGAGCTTTGGTTTACTTCAATTCTCTACATTGTCTTCGCAGCTGTGGCAATTGTGGGTTGGAGAAAATGGGTTGTTAAGGCAAATTCATATTGATACAGCTCTGTCCAATAAGTGAATTAGTTGAACTGGTCCAATCATCATCCACAAAATGTGGTGAGGCAAAATTAATATGCATTGATGGTCCTGCTGGTTCAGGTAAAACAACTTTGGCTAATTCCTTGTCCAGGTATTTAGATAATTGCCCAATTGTTCACATGGACGAAATATATGAAGGCTGGGAAGAAGCCTTAAGTCAAAAAACATCAAATGACTTACACAAGTGGATTGTTCAACCTCTATTGGACAAGCAAGTAATTGAATTCTTTAAGTTTGATTGGGCACTGACTAAACGAAATGAAAAAGTTGTAATCGAAACCCATCCCTACCTAATTATTGAAGGAGTGGGTTCATCAGTTAAAAAAGTATCTGACCATGCATGTTTGAAGATTTGGATAGAGGTTGAACAAAACGTAGGAATACAACGGGTTTTAAATCGAGATGGTCAGCAAATTAAAGAGCAAATGCTAAATTGGCAAATACAAGAAATGAAATACTTTAAGGAAAATAAGACCAAAGAAAATTCAAATATCTGGATTGATGGCTCGCCCGAGGTCAATATTGACACCAGTTCGCAATTCGTGAGGACTAATCGGTAAGTTTTACCTCGTGAACAACCCAAAAGATAACCAAGAAGCAAATTCCACACTGGACATAGAAGCAATCCAGGCTAAGTGGCTACCTATTTGGGAAAAGAAGCAACCTTTTAATTCCTCCAATGATCCAGATGATGAACGTCCAAGAATTTATGTTTTAGATATGTTTTCTTACCCATCTGGTGATTTACACATGGGTCACGCTGAAGCATTTGCCATCGGTGATGTTGTTTCTAGATACTACTTGCCATACTAGTTTTTGGATTATAGGAGGAAGATATGGACTTTACTCAAGACCAAATTAATGCTAT
>SXYE01000045.1 GCA_005789325.1 Actinomycetota bacterium | reverse complement strand
CTATCTGAGGGCCAACCTTTTTCATTTCTGCTCGTTTATTACCTAACTCACACAACTTCCACATGCAATCTCAAAAATTGAGAGTAAAGTATAAACAAAGGGGCATATAGTGAATATTAAGTTTGGCAAAAAAGACGGAATTTACCTAGCTGTAATTGGCTTAGTAGTTTTAGTTGCTTTAAGAGTGGTTAATAGCGACTCTGGTAGTCACATGCTAGGCCATTCAAGCGCAAATGGTATGAATAATTCTCAATCTACAAGTGAATTACAAATGAATGAATTTATGTTTGCCGAAATGATGATTCCTCATCACCAGCAAGCTGTTGACATGTCAGACTTAGCCTTAAAAAAATCCACTAATCCAGGTATCTTAGATCTTGCAAAAAGAATTAAAGATGCTCAGAGTGCAGAAATTATTCAAATGCAATCTTGGCTTGGTGGAAAAGAATCAAACTCTATGATGAATGATCATTCAGGACATTCCATGGGTGGAATGTTAACTGAAGAAGAATTTTCAAAACTTGAAAGTGCTTTGGGAGTGACCTTTGATACTTTATTTCTGGAAGGCATGATTGCTCATCATGAAGGTGCCTTAGATATGGCTCGAATGATTAAGGATACAACAACCTCAGAAGTTAATAACTTTGGTTTAAATGTTGTTGAAGTGCAATCAGCTGAAATTCGTGAAATGAAAGAACTTCTAGAAAATCTCTAGAATTAAATTTTTTCTTCTCTCATTTTCCAAGGTGCACCATATTCATTAACTAAATCAAGGTATGGTTTTGGATCAAACCATTCTGGTCCCATAACACTTTGTGGTTTCCATTTACCTGTGTGAATTAATTCCATTGCCACCACAGGATTTAACGCTGTTTGCCAAACCACTGCTTGATCGCCATATTCTTTCATCGACCATTCGTTATCAACAACGTGATACAAATATGTTGCTTTTGGTTTTCCTTCTTTATCTAAACCTTTAACTAAAACACCTGCACAGGTTTTACCTTTCATGCGCTCACCCAAGGTAGCTGGATCAGGCAAAGACGCTGTTAACAAATCTCTAGGTGAAACTGAAACCCCTTGAACATCAACATTTTCTTTCTTATCTAAACCAAGTTTATTAATTGTTTTTAGAATTGAAATGAATTCTTTTCCTAAACCGTATTTGAAATTAACCTTTTTGGCCTCAATCTTTTGAGGGATAAGCACAACTTCTTCGTGCTCTACGTTGACACATTCCACAGGTCCAATGCCTTCTGGAAAGTCAAATATTTCTGGTTCAGAAAACGGCTTGGTGGTGTACCAACCTTTTCCATCTTCCCAAACCAAGGGAGGGTTCAAACATTCCTCGATGGTTGTCCAGATTGAGAAAGACGGTGCAAATGAATCTCCTTCTACAACCAGATTGGATCCATCAAGCACTGTTAGTTGATCAATTTGGCTAAAAAGCTCATCAGAGGCGTACTTGGCTAAAACATCACTTAGCCCTGGCTCAATTCCCATTCCCACAACTGCCCAGATCTTTCTTTCAGCCCAGTTCCAATCTCGAGCAAATTGTTCATCGCCAAGTTTTACGCCAACTTCGGTGTGAGGATACTTTGGATGTGGTCGAGACAAAGACATTGCCATATCCATGTAATTTGTATTTTCAATCTCGCAAGCTAAAAATATTGGCATCACAAATCTTGGATCAACAGCATTAATAACAACATCTGGTTTTGTATCTCTAATTAATTCTCTAATATCTTCTAATTCTGCAGCATTTACTTCAGCAGCATCGAATCGATCGTCATCAATTCTTTTGATTGCCATTTGAGCACGTTCAATAGAACGATCAGCAATAACCATGCTTGTTAAGAATTTGCGTCTAGATGCGATATTGGCGATTGCTCGCCCAACTCCACCCGCTCCGATAACGAGCGCTTTCATAAAAAAATCATCTCCTACTGGTATTTACCAATCTATACCAACAGTTTTATTACTTTGCTTGACCCCTAATTTCTTCGATTAATCCCCACACAAGTTGCTTAATTTCATCTCTTATTGGTCTAATTGCAGCAATACCTTGACCTGCTGGATCTTTTAATTCCCAATCTAAATATTTTTTTCCAGGAAATATAGGACATGCATCCCCACATCCCATTGTTATTACATAATCTGAATCTTGCACAGCTTGCGTTGTTAAAATTTTTGGCTTATTTTTTAAAATATCAATATTTTCTTCCATCATTGCTGCAACAACTGCTGGATTAATTTGATCTGCTGGCATTGAGCCAGCAGATCTAACTTCTATAGTTCCGTGCGATAAATACTGTAAGTAAGCTGCTGCCATTTGTGATCTGCCTGCGTTATGCACGCAAACAAAGAGCACACTTACTTTTTTATTCACGAAACTTTAGGCTTCTTGAATTTCATTTGGTAGACATACATAACTAGTAATCCGCCGACTAGTAGACCCACCAGCTGGGCCAAAACAAATCCGATCACAGAATCTGGGGAGATACCCGTGAACGAATTTGTTAAGGATCTTGCCAGGGTTAAAGCTGGGTTGGCAAAGGAAGTTGAAGGTGTGAAAAACATGGCAGCACCAATCCAGATTGGTAACCAGACTTGAGGTCCACCTCTGACATCTGAGCGGTTAACTGCGTTAAGCACGAAAATCAAACCAGCTGAAGCAATGACTTCGCCGATTAGTTGGCCTGTACCTGCTCTTGCTTGGGTTGATTCTTGGAAAGAATCTCCTCCGAAGCTGAAGTTAATAACCGAGACGCTGGTTATGAAGCCCAATATTTGAAACAGTATTAACTGCAAGGTTTCAGCAAAAGTTATTTTGCCGCGAGAAAAAGTCCATAGGGAAACAATTGGATTGAAGTGACCTGGCCCAATTTGAGAAAAAATTGAAATTGCAATAGCTAAACCAAAAACGGTTCCAATGACATTGATGACAAGCATGAGAGCGCGATCATCGGTCAAGCTTTGAGCCATCAGACCAGAACCTATGACTGCCACACCTAGGGTGAAAGAACCTAGATATTCAGAGACTAAGCCTCTTACTTTTTTACTTGCCATGAACTTCCTCCCAGAATTGTTCACTTACTTAAGCGATACTTTGCCACTGAGTAGTTAATAAATATCGGGGGTAGAGATTGCATAAAAAAGAAACCAAGGTGAACAGTAGGTGAACTACCTCAAGGACTAGAACTTGTTACTAGTTATTAGCCGATTGAGTCTTCAAAGGGTAAGGCAGATTTGGACATGTGTTCTTGTTTTGCTTTCTTGGAAGTCACTTTACGCATGTGATGCTTGCGGCATAAAACTTCATAAACTACTTCATCTGGTTTGGCGTTAGTACCGGCATCACCCACAACTACTTGTTCACCTTCGGTAACCATTACTCCATTTACGATTCGGGCTTGATGGGTGGCTTTCTTGCCACACCAACACAGTGCTTCAACTTGCAAGATATTCATTCGATCAGCGATTTCTAATAAGCGCTGAGCTCCTGGAAACAAAGCGGTACGAAAATCTGTGGTGATACCAAAAGTGAAGACATCAATTCCAAAATCATCAACCACGCGAGCTAACTGATCAATTTGTTCCACTTCATAAAATTGGGCTTCATCACAAATTAAATAATCAACAGTTTCACCTTTTGATAAAGCTTGGGTCATCAGTCTTAAAAAGTTTGTTTCAGGTGTTACCTCAATAGCACTTGCCTGCAAACCCAGTCTGGAACTTAAAGTTGCTTCACCGGCTCTATCTTTTCTAGTGAAAACTAAACCACGTCTTCCTGCACTGGAATGGTTATGGTGAGTTTGTAGGGCCAGGGTGGATTTACCACTGTCCATGGTTCCAGAAAAGAAAACTAACTCAGCCATGATTGCAATCTTGTCAGATGACAAGATTTATTCAAAACGCAATGCCTCTACTGGTTTTAATTTCGATGCTGTTCGCGCTGGCCAAACACCAAAAACTACTCCGACAAACATGGAAAAACCCAATGAAGCAAGAATCATCGACGGACTCAAGACAAAATTCCATTCTCCAAGTTGGGCTAAGAAATAGGCAACAATTTCCCCAATAATCACACCAATAATTCCACCAACTAGAGACAAGACAATGGCTTCAATTAAAAATTGTGTAAGGATTTGTGATTGTTGAGCACCAATTGCTCTTCTAATTCCAATTTCTCTGGTTCTCTCTCTTACCGAAACCAACATGATGTTCATGATGCCAATACCGCCAACTACCAAACTTATGGAAGCAATTCCACCTAACAATAGAGATAAAAATTGCTGAACCGTGCCTATTGCATCTAGTAATTGACTGGCATCAGTGATCACAAAATCTGCTTCGCGCTCTCCTGTGATGTTGTGACGTGCTTTTAACAATGCAGTCAAATTAGCGGTAACTTCGGGAACAATTTCTTCATTAATAGTTTGAACCGTAATTGAGCTTAAATATGGTGGTACTGCCACATATTTAAAGGCAGTTTCTAGAGGAATATAAGCAGTTCCTCTTGTTCCAAAACCATCTGCGTCATCTAAAATTCCCACAATTGTAAATTCTGTTGAACCAACTGCAATAGTTGAACCTATTGAGAATGCATCAAGTTCTAAATCAGTAGCAAGAGTGGTACTTAAGACAATTAAACGAGCATCACTTGCTGTTTCTACATCAGGTAGAAATGATCCCACAAAAATATCTGGATCAACTACTGATTTGTAATCAGAATCAACTCCCACAATTTGAGCTCTCGTTGATGCTTGATTAGAAGAAAGTGTGGCTCGACCAGAAACAGTCTCAGAAACTATTTCAATTCCTGGTTCTTTTTCAATTTCTCTTGCATCATCAATTGTTAGTGAGGTACTAGTTGTACCAGTAATATTTAGATTTCTTGCACCAAGTCCTTTAAATTGATCTTGAATTCCAGAGGTAGCTCCTTGAGCAACTGAGACAAGAGCAATAAGTGACATAACACCAATAATGATTCCCAGCATTGTTAAACCAGAACGTGTTTTTGTGGCAAGAATTCTGGAAAAAGCTAGACGTGCCGCTATTAAAATATTCATGCAGCACCGCGCTCGTCATTTATTATTTTGCCATCTTTCAAAGTAATTCGTCTTTTAGCTCTCTTGGCAATTTCTAAATCGTGTGTAATTAAAACGATTGTGATGCCTTCGCGATTTAGATTCTCAAATAAATCCATGACTTGTTTGCCAGTGGTTGAATCAAGAGCACCTGTCGGCTCATCAGCCAAAATCAGTGAAGGTTGTGTCACCAGGGCTCTAGCAATGGCAACTCTTTGTTGTTGACCACCACTTAGCTCTGTTGATTGATGGGTATAACGATCAGCCATTCCTAATTTACTTAACATTTCCATGGCTTTTTTTCTTGCTTCTTTGGCGGGAACTCCCCTATAGAAAAGTGGAGTAGCAACATTATCTAAAGCATCTGTTTTGGGCAGAAGAAAAAAGGATTGAAAAACAAAACCAATGGCGTAATTTCTTAAAGATGTTAACTTCTTATCATTTAGATTTGATAAATCTTCCCCAGCAACTTTAACTAAACCCGTGGTTGGTCTGTCCAAGCAACCAATCAGATTCATCATGGTTGATTTACCAGAACCAGAAGCACCAACTATGGCAACAAATTCGCCTTTTTCAATTCGAATATCAACCCCATCAAGGGCCTTTACAATTGAGGATCCTTCACCAAAAGTTTTGGTAACATTCAACATTTCAACAACAGTTGACATTATTAGTTGTTTTGCCTGTTGTTGTTTCTGCTGTCTCTTTGTTCAGCAAATGGATCTTCTGAGGTTGGTAGTTTGCTATCAGCAGATTCTTTACCAAGCACAATTTCATCGCCCACAGAAATACCACTTAATATCTCTACTAGTTGAGATCCAGTTACTCCGATTTTAACTTCTTTATCTACTGGATTATTTCCAGTCTCTAGCACTTGCACAAATGTGGAATTACCTTTTTTAATTAAGGCTTGAATAGGAACAGCAATCGCTGCATTTTTACTTTGTAAAATAACTTTTGCTGTGACACTCATGCCAATGCGCCAAGTAGAAACTGGTGCACTTGGTTGAGTAAAGACACTAAATTGGGAAACTCCATTTGCATCTGTGGTGGCAACTTGACCAATTTGAGTTACTTTGCCTAAATCACTTTCAGAACTATTTCCAAGTTTTAGCTCAACTGTTTGATCAAGGGCAATATTTGAAATATCAAATTCACTAACCTTAATTGCTGCCAACATAGGACCGGATCCAATTGTGGCAATTGAAGTTGTTACTAATGCACCTGGTGCAGTAAGAATTTCCCTAATTGTTCCATCTACTGGTGCCTTAACGCTTCTTACTGTGCCATCGAAGTTTTTAAGAGTTGCAATAACTTCACCTTTTTTAACAACTGAGCCAGGAGTAATCTTTATGTCGGTTACGCTCCATTGTCTTGTTCCAAGATTTGATTGTGTAGTAACTGCTGAAGCTAGATTTATTCCATTTCGAGTAGTTAACGTTGATTTATTGTTTGTATCGATGTCGTAAGTAAATTCGTCAATCAATATTGCATCTGTGTAACGTATTCGATCACTACCAACTGGGGTCACTTCAACTGTGGCCGTCATTCCTGCGCGTGCTGAAGCAGGCAAAGTTTTTGGTGTTGGAGTAATTAAGACTTGAAAAGTTGGAGTTGAGTCATTTGCTGTG
>SXYE01000006.1 GCA_005789325.1 Actinomycetota bacterium | reverse complement strand
TAATCCAGGTTTAAAAATCATCGGAATTTTGCCAACTATGTATGATCCACGAACTGTACATGGTCGTGAAGTGTTAGAAAGAGTTGAAGAAGCATTCGGAGATAAGGTTTTTGAAACAGTTATTGCAAGAACTGTTAAATTTCCAGAAACCACTGCTGCAGGCTCTCCGATAACTGAGTATGCGCCAAGTTCATCTGCTTCAAAAGCCTATAAGCGTCTTGCTAGAGAAGTGATTGAAAAACTTTCATGACAACTGCAACCAAAGAGCCGGTTGTATTTGAGAATTCGGCTGACAAATTCAATGTCAAATTAAATCAGTTTGAAGGACCATTTGATTTACTTCTTTCATTAATTGCAAAACATGAACTAGAAGTTACAGCTCTGGCACTTCACATCGTTACCGATGATTTTTTGCAATACATAAAGAACCAGGGTTCAACCTGGGATCTTGATGAAACAACCGAATTCTTGGTGATTGCAGCTACTCTTCTGGATTTAAAAACAGCCAGACTCCTGCCATCAGGCGAGGTTGAGGATGAAGAAGATATCGCCAGATTGGAAGCAAGAGATCTCTTATTTGCAAGGTTAATGCAATACAAAGCTTTCAAGGATGTTTCATTTTGGCTTAATGAACATTTAGGAATCGAATCTAAAAGATTTGCAAGATCAGTTTCATTGGAACCACATTTTGCAAATCTTTTACCGGAAGTTTTATTAGGCCTAGGACCTAATGAACTTGCCCGCCTTGCAGCAAAGGCAATGGAAGTAAAAACCATTCCTTCTATTTCACTTTCTCATCTTCATGCACCAACAGTTAGTGTGAGAGAGCAAGCAGGAATCATTGTTGAAAGACTTAGAAGAGTTGGTTCAACCACATTTAGATCATTAATTTCTGGTGTAGAAGTTCCAGTTATTGTTGCGAGATTTTTAGCTATCTTGGAATTGTTCAAAGAATCACAAGTTACTTTGGAACAAGAAAGTCCATTAGCAGATTTATATATTCGATGGGTTGGGTCTGAACAAGGTGAAGTGCAAGTAACTGCAGAATTTGATGAATCATCTACTCAAGTCAATCTCGAGGTGGTTCAAGATGAGCAATGAGGTTGAAAATCCTGAAAACTCAATTGATGAGGTTCCATCTATTGGTGCACCTTCTCTAAAGGCCGGAATCGAAGCAATATTGCTTGTTGTTGATGAACCAGTTAGTGCTATAACTTTGGCCCAAATTACGAACTCACCTCAACCCCAAGTTATAAAGACTTTAAAAGATATACAAAAGGAATTTGAAACTCGTGAAGGTGGCATAACTCTAAGAGAAATTGCTGGTGGTTGGCGCTTTTACACAAATGAACACAGCGGGGAAGTTGTTGAACGATTCTTAAAAGATGGTCAAACTGCACGTCTAACCCAAGCTTCACTTGAAACTCTTGCAGTAATTGCTTACAAACAACCTGTTTCTCGCGGACGGGTTGCAGCAATAAGAGGAGTTAACGTTGATGGTGTTGTTAGAACATTACTTAATAGAGGATTGATTGAAGAAGCTGGTTCAGATAATGAATCGCAAGCCGTTCTTTACAGAACAACTCCATATTTCTTAGAACGAGTCGGAATAGCTAGTTTGGATGAATTGCCACCGGTTGCAGATTATTTACCAAACATGGCCGCACTTGATTCCATCATCGACGAAACGATCGTTTAATCATGCAAAACCAGGATGGAATTAGATTGCAAAAAGTTCTTGCTGCTGCAGGGGTTGGTAGTAGAAGATCTTGTGAAGAACTAATCGATCAGGGTCGTGTTGCGGTTAACGGAATTAAAGTCAACGAACAAGGAAGACGAGTTAATCCTGCGATTGATCTAATCACAGTTGATGGTGATCCAATTGCAGCTGCCGCAGGTTTTATTGTGATTGCATTAAACAAACCAAGTGGTGTAGTAACAACAATGAAGCGCGAAGACGATAGACCTACCGTGGCAGATTATGTTGCCAATCGATCAGATCGCTTATTTCATGTAGGTCGCCTAGATGCAGATACTGAAGGTTTAATTCTTTTAACCAATGATGGAAATCTTGCCCATGGTTTGACCCACCCATCATCAGAAGTCAACAAAATATATTTAGCAAGAATAAAAGGCTCTGTTACCAAAGCGGAGTTGAATGTTTTAACCACTGGAGTTGAATTAAGCGATGGTTTGGCCAAGGCAGACACCGTATCAATTGTTGGCGCAACACCGGGTGAGACTGCAATTGAAATATCTTTACACGAAGGAAGAAATAGAATTATTCGCAGAATGTGTGAGCACATTGGTCATGAAGTTATTCAACTTGTCAGAGTTCAATTTGGACCTATAAGACTTGGGGACATGAAACTTGGTAAAACTCGAGTTTTGAATCACACAGAAGTTGGAAGTTTGTATCGAGCAGCTCAATTGGTTAAAAATGAGGCGGCGATATGAAATTAGTTGGTGTACGAGGCGCAACCATGCTTAAGGAAAACAAAGCAGCAGAAATGAAGCAGGCTGTAATTGAATTACTTAACGAGATGATTAGTAAGAACAATATTGATAACAACGATTTAGTGAGCATTATCTTCACAACTACTAAAGATCTGAATTGTGCTTTCCCTGCTGCTTCAGCCCGTGAAATCGGTCTGGGAGATGTTCCTTTGCTTTGTTCTAAAGAGATTGATGTACCAAACTCACCAAAATTGGTAATAAGAATCTTGATGCACACCTATTCAAATCTTTCTAGACAAGATGTGACGCACGTTTATCTCCGCGGAGCTGAAGTCCTCAGACAAGATTTGGCCCAATAATGGATGCGAGTAGTTCAACTCGCCCGCATATGGTTGTAGCCGTAGATGGACCGAGTGGTTCTGGTAAATCAAGCATCAGTAAAAAATCTGCTGAACAAATGGGTTTGAGTTTTCTTGACACTGGAGCAATGTATCGAGCTCTTACTTGGTTCTGTTTAAAGAATGAATTAGATCATGAAGATCAAATTCAACCGAAATTGATTAAAGAGTATTTCGATTTGTGGATCTCAATTGATCCAACAGTTGAAAAAGTTGTAGTCAATAACGAGGACATAACTAGAGAAATCCGAGAAGATCTCGTGACTACGAATGTTTCTAAGTATGCTGCCATGTCCAAAGTTAGAGAATTTTTAGTTAAGAAACAAAGAGAACTCGTTGAGTTGGCTGGTCAAAGAATCGTGGTCGAAGGTAGAGATATTGGAAGTGTAGTTCTACCTAATGCTGATTTTAAGATTTACATAACCGCTTCGGATGAAGCTCGTGCAAAAAGAAGAGCTGTTCAAACCAACTCTGATGAGAAATTGGTTTTGGAATCCCAGAAAATAAGAGACTCGCTAGACACAAATAGAAGTGTATCTCCATTAATTATTCCAGAAAACGCAGTAGTGCTAGACAACTCCAGCCTGGATTTTGATCAGTCTGTTGATCGTTTCATTCAGATTGTAAGTGCCTAAATGTCAAATGGAGATGAAGTTACCAAATCTTTACTAATTGAAAGTCAAATATGGCTTACAGATGACATCGGTGAAGAGCAAGTCGTCACAGATCTTGAGCAAGAATTCGGTGATGATTACTTAGACTTAGAAGAATTAGTTGAAGAACCAGCAAAAAATAGACCAAGAGTTGTTGTTATTGGACGGCCTAATGTTGGTAAATCTACACTTGTTAATCGCTTAATTGGACGACGCGAAGCTGTTGTCCAAGACACTCCAGGTGTTACAAGAGATCGAATTCAATATGACGCAGAGTGGAATGGAAAAGATTTCATTCTGATTGATACAGGCGGTTGGTCAAGTGAAAAAACAGGTTTATTACCTAAAATTAGTGAACAAGTTCAAATTGCAATTGACCAAGCTGATCTCATTCTATTTGTTGTAGATGCAAACGTTGGGCTAACTGAGGATGATGAATCCGTTGTAAAACTCATCCGAAGAAATACTGTTCCCGTAATTCTTGTGGCAAACAAAGTCGATGGGGTAGAAGCAGAAGCCCAAATAGGAAATCTATGGTCGCTTGGATTAGGCGAACCATTTCCAGTCAGTGCTTTACACGGAAGAGGTTCTGGTGATCTTCTTGAATTGGTCATTAACAAAATGCCAGAAGAGTCAAGAATTAAAGATCAACTAAAAGGACCTACCAAAGTTACACTAATTGGCAGACCAAACGTTGGCAAAAGCAGTTTGTTAAACAAACTAACCAAAAGCAATCGTTCGGTGGTTTCAGAAATTGCGGGCACAACCGTTGATCCTGTAGATGAAATTGTCATGATCGCAGATGAAGCATGGAATTTCATTGATACTGCCGGCATAAGAAGAAGAGTCAGAGAATCTTCAGGTTATGAATATTACGCAAGTCTACGAACACAAGCGGCTTTAGAACGAGCTGAAATTGCCTTACTTATTCTTGAATCTAGTGAGACTATTACTGATCAAGATCGCAAACTAATAAATCTTGTGACAGAGGCAGGACGAGCACTAGTACTTGTGTTTAACAAATGGGATTTACTGGATGAAGACAGACGCTTACTTCTGGAAAAAGAAATTGAGATGGATCTACACAATGTTAAATGGGCACCAAGAGTGAATCTGTCTGCATTAACCGGTTGGCATGTAGATCGTCTATCAAGTGCTCTTCATAGCGCTTATGAAGGATGGTCAACTCGTGTAGCAACATCAAAACTAAATCAATTCATCAAAAAACATGTTGCTGCAAATCCTCATCCAGTTAGGGGAGGCAAACAGTCAAAAATACTTTTCGCTACTCAAATTGGACAAAAACCTCCAGCTTTTGCCTTGTTCACAACTGGACTAATAGATGAAAGCTACGTCAGGTTTATTGAGCGACGCCTTAGAGAAGAATATGGTTTTCAAGGCTCTCCAATTCACATAAAAGTTAAAATCAGGGAACGTCGAAAAAGATAAATGTTGAATATTCCTAATTCCATAAGTTTTGTGAGACTACTCTTAATCCCAGTATTTGTTTGGCTTGCATTAACAAATAACTTAGCGCTAGCGTGTGTCACTATTTTTGTTGCATCTTTCACTGACTGGCTCGATGGATATGCCGCAAGAAAACTCAATCAATTCACCAGACTTGGACAATTACTAGACCCCATTTCAGACAGATTGTATATTTTAGCCCTTCTACTTGTGATTTATTATCTTGAACTAGCTCCAATAATTATCTTGGTTTTCATTTTATTGAGAGAATTTATACTTACAGGTTTGATGATTTACTTGAAGACAAGAGGCATAACAGGTTTGCCCGTACATTATTTAGGAAAGATGGGCGCATTTTGCCTCCTAATTGGATTACCCGGACTTATTTTTGCAGAAGCCTTTAAAGAGACTGCCTACATTTGGCTAACCATTGGGTGGTCATTTTCAATATGGGGACTGCTTCTTTATGCATTCTCAGCGTATAAATATTTTGAGCACGCCAAAGTAGTACTATCTAAATATGTCTAAGGACTCCTTTTTTAGAGATGATAATTCGTCATCTATGGGTTTACTCTCGCTACTCAATAACGAGATTGAAACCAACGAATATCAAGTCTCTGAAAACACTAATCAAGTAAAGAAGGATCCAACTTGGTGGATTGCAGTTGTTCTGTCATTTGCTGGACTATTTTTCGGTGTTGCAATCGCTAATACCCAAAGACAGCAACCAATTGTTGAACAAAATAGAGAAAATTTAAGAAAGTCAATTACTAAAAGTATAGATAATCTCAACATTACGACTCAGAATTTGAGTTCGATTAACAACGAAATAGCACAAGTTAAATCTCTTACCCCTGGCCTTGATTTTCATGGTCTTAATCAAAAAAGTGAAACTGATCTACAAATTATTTCAGGTCTAAGTTCTGTTCAAGGTTTTGGTTACGAAATTGAACTTAATGATGCCATAAAAACTGATTCTCTTGACATAGATAAATTGGATCTTGCAAGGATTTATGACTCTGACGTTCAATTATTGGTTAATGCCTTATGGGCAAGTGGGGCTGAGTCGATTGCAATTAATAACCGTCGTCTAACCTCAACTTCTGCAATTAGATCTGCCGGAGATGCAATTTTAGTAAACTATCAACCACTTCTTCCGCCTTACAAAATTGCTGCTATTGGAGGTAGAAGCATTAAGGAAGACATATATCAGAATGCTGATTTCCAAGATCTACAGTTTGTGGTGAAAACTTACGGTCTTTCTTTTAAAATGTCTGAATTTAAAGAGATTACAATGCAGGCAACGGGTGTTTCATTGCCTGACATGCAAGGCATTAAAGTAGGAAGTAGATCATGATTCCAGTAATCGGCTTGTTAATTGGTGTACTAGTTGGTGTTGTAATTGATCCAACAGTTCCATTATGGATGCAGCCATATCTTCCAATTGCCGTTATTGCCGCGTTAGATGCAGTATTTGGTGCAATCAGAGCAAGCTTGGAAGATGTTTTTGACGACAAAATCTTCATTTCATCATTTGCAAGTAACGTCTTAATTGCTGCAGTTATTGTTTTCTTGGGGGATCAACTAGGAGTTGGAACTCAACTTTCTACTGGGGTTGTTGTCGTTCTAGCGATGCGAATATTTGCTAACGCAGCGGCAATCAGACGTAATCTTTTTAATAGACAATGAAGAAAAAGATTCGGGTAAAAACCCCCAAGGGCCTACAAACCCCTCAAAGCAGACGCTATTTTGCTGTAATCTTATCTGTTCTTTTGGGTGTTTTTATCAGTATTGCGATTAAACAAAATGATCAACCAGAACTTCTTACTTCTGTTCGAGAAGATGAACTTGTTCTTATCCTGGATGACTTATCAAAACAGAAGGATTCTCTTGAAATTGAATTACTAAAACAGACACAAATTCTTGAATCCTTGAAAAGTGGCTCAGGAGATGAAGCAAGAAAAGCAGCACAAAATAGAATTGATCAGCTTATTTTATTGTCTGGCACAGCACCTGTTTCAGGGCGTGGAATCCAAGTTCTAATTACCGGAGACGTTTACTCAGTTAATTCATTCACCATTCTTGATACGGTTCAAGAGTTACGCGATGCTGGCGCAGTTGCTATCGAGGTTAACGGAGTAAGAGTTATTAACAGCACATATTTTACTGATACAAATGAAGGCATTAGTGTTAACAATACAAAAATTAGAAGTCCATACAAGCTACTTGCCTTGGGTGATCCTGAAACAATGTCAACAGCTTTAAAAATTCCAGGAGGAATGTCTGAAACTGTCACCACCTCTGGTGGAAATGTAATTATCACGGAGTTTCCTGAACTAGAAATCACTTCCAGTGTTCCTCTTACAACACCTGAATACGCTGATTCGGTAATTGATTAATAGGATTGCACTATGAATACACCTTCTGATCTTCGCTACACCAAAGAGCACGAATGGGTCAAAATTGAATCTGACGATGTCGTTGTCTTTGGTATCACTGACTTTGCTCAATCAGCTTTGGGAGACGTGGTATTTGCAAGCCTGCCCAAGGTTGGAGCGTCTTTAACAGCGGGACAAACATGTGGCGAAGTTGAATCAACAAAATCTGTCAGTGATATTTATTGTCCTGTTACAGGAGTGGTAAAAGAAATTAATGAGAAATTAGCAAACAATCCTGAGATTCTTAATTCAGATCCTTATGGTGCTGGTTGGATGGTACGACTCTCTGGAGTTTCTAAAACACAAGTCGAAACCCTTTTAGATGCAGCGGGATATCAAAAAATAACCGAATCAGCGTAACCAAAAACCTCGACCTCAGGTTGACCCTTTAACAGCATTGACTTAGGGTTAGGGGAGGAGGACATATTTAATTATGAACATGGAAAACACTGGTTCAATACCTTCTGTCTCCTCTGATACTTCAGCTCTTCCAGCAATTGATGACGGTCATTTAGAAGGTTTAGAAAAAGGTAGTGCTGCTCTTTTAGTTCGTAGTGGGCCGCAACGAAATGAAAGATTTATTTTATCCGGCCAACAAATAACTCTAGGTAGATCAGATGATTCAAATATTGTGTTAGACGATGTTACAGTTTCGCGAGTTCATGCACTTATTACTAAAGGTTCTTCCGGATGGAAGATTGAAGATAAAGGAAGTTTGAACGGAGTATACGTAAACTTTGTCAGAATTGAAGATTCAAAATTATCTGCTGGTGATGATGTTCAAATTGGAAAATATCGATTCACTTTTCTTTTACCTGAACAAAAAATCTAAATGGCAATAGTTTCAAGACGATCAGATCTCTTCACCATTGGTGAAGTACTGAATCAAGTTCGTAGTGAATTCGATGATATTTCAATCTCAAAGATTCGTTTCTTAGAAGCAGAGGGACTTATAATCCCAGCTAGGACCAAAAGCGGATATAGGAAATTCTCCTCAAATGATGTTGAAAAACTTCGCTACATTCTTAGGATGCAAAGAGATCATTATCTTCCCTTAAAGGTGATAAAGGAACATATTGAAGCAATTGATCGAGGATTGAAACCTGAAATTGAAGAAGTTGAAAAACCTAAGGTTCCTTCAGCTTTAGTAGACCTCAATCAAAACAAG
>SXYE01000044.1 GCA_005789325.1 Actinomycetota bacterium | reverse complement strand
GGAAATAACCACCGCACAACCAGGAAATTCTAATAATGCATTTTCAAGACTTCCTAAAGTTTCCACATCAAGATCATTTGTAGGCTCATCAAGTAATAATAAATTTCCACCTTGTTTAAGTGTTAAAGCAAGATTTAATCTGTTTCTTTCTCCCCCAGATAAAACTCCTGCGGGTTTTTGTTGATCTGGGCCTTTGAATCCAAATGTTGAAACATAAGCACGAGAAGGAATTTCAACGTTACCTACTTTTATGAAATCAAGTCCATCACTAACCACTTCCCAAACATTCTTCTTAGGATCAATTCCGGTTCTTCCTTGGTCAACGTAAGAAAGTTTTACGGTATCTCCGACTTTAATTTCACCAGAATCAGGTTTCTCTTCACCTAAAAGCATTTTGAAAAGTGTAGTTTTACCAACACCGTTTGGACCAATAATTCCTACGATTCCATTTCGGGGCAAAGTGAAAGATAATTTGTCAATCAGTAATTTGTCACCAAAACCTTTAGATAAATCCTTAACTTCTACTACCTGATTACCAAGTCTTGGCCCCGGTGGAATTTGGATTTCTTCAAAATCCATTTTTCTTGTTTTATCAGCATTAGTTGCCATTTCCTCATAACGTTCCAAACGAGATTTAGATTTAGCTTGACGAGCTTTAGGACTAGATCTCACCCATTCCAGTTCGTCTTCTAATCTTTTACGAAGTTTGGCATCTTTAGCACCCTCGACTTTTAATCTTTCTTGCTTCTTTTCCAAATAAGTTGAGTAATTTCCTTGATAAGGATAAGCACGACCACGATCTAATTCCAGAATCCATTCAGCAACGTTGTCTAGGAAGTATCTATCGTGTGTGATGGCAATAACTGTGCCAGGATATTTTTCTAAGTGTTGCTCTAACCACAAAACACTTTCGGCATCTAAATGGTTTGTTGGTTCATCAAGAAGTAGTAAATCTGGTTGTTGTAAAAGTAATTTTGCTAAAGCAACTCTTCGTCTTTCCCCGCCTGATAAAACTTTTACATCAGAATCAGCAGGTGGAAGTCTCAAAGCATCCATGGCTTGTTCTAATTGGGAATCAAGATCCCAAGCTCCAATGTGATCAAGTTCTTCTTGAAGTTTTCCCATCTCTGCAAGTAACTTGTCATAATCTGCTTCAGGACTTGATAATTGTTCAGATATATCATTAAATTTTGCTAACTTAGCTTTTGTTGTGGCAACAGCTTCTTCTACGTTTTCTAAAACATTTTTATCATCGCTTATTTTTGGTTCTTGTTCTAAAATTCCAACTGTTGCTCCTGGTGCCAACATTGCTTCACCGTTACTGACATCATCTTTACCAGACATAATTCTTAAGAGTGAAGATTTACCTGCACCGTTTGGTCCAACAACGCCAATCTTGGCGCCAGGTAAGAACGCCAAGGTGACGTCGTCTAAAACGACTTTGTCATTATGAGCCTTGCGCGCTTTTGAAAGGGTGTAAATAAATTCAGCCACGGCACAAGACTATCTATTCAATTAAGCAGCGTTAATTTCAGTATCTACCACCTCGTTGGTCCAAGGGTCTTGCTCATAATTTTCGGTAACTCTTTTAACTTTTGTGAAATCACTTGTACCCCGATTTAAATCATGACCAATTGCTTGGGCATCAATTTCCACAGTTGTGCCACTTTTGTCACCGTCTTGCCACTGTCTAACTTTTAGTTTTCCAGTAACTACAACTGATTGCCCTTTGTGAACACTCAAAGCAACGTTTTCTGCAAGTTGAGCCCAGGCAGTAATAGATAAGTAACTTGGTTCTTGGTCAACCCAACTTTTTGTGGCTTTATCAAAACGTCTGGAATTAGAGGCCAGTCGAAAAGATGCCACACTGGCACCTGAGGTGGTAGTTCTTAATGAAACATCTGTGACAGCGTTTCCAACCACTGTTGTGATGATGTCGTTCATGTTTATTTCTCCTTTTCTTTGGTATTAATAGGGTGCAATATCTTTGAGTTGTCTTTGTTATTCGCACAAACCAACTGGGGATAACTCATGGTTGTGGGCAATAGAGCAAAATAGAAACCCTGCGCCCGTAGCTCAACGGATAGAGCAACTGGTTTCTACCCAGTAGGTTGGGGGTTCGATTCCCTCCGGGCGCACTTTTTGAAATAACAAATTTTCAAAAATAGGTGAAAGTAGAAAAGACAAATGGCCAATAACAACGACTTAATTGTTTGGGTTGATTGTGAAATGACTGGTTTGTCATTGACTAAAGATGCCTTAATTGAAATTGCAGTTGTAGTAACAGATTCCCACTTAAATGAAATGGATCCAGGAATTGACATTGTCATTAAGTGTGATGATGAAAAATTAGATTCGATGATTGATGTGGTTAAAGAAATGCACACAGCATCTGGTTTATTACGAGAAGTTCCTCATGGAGTTTCACTAGCCGAAGCAAACAAAGAAGTTATGGAATATGTAAAACAACATGTGCCCGATGCCAGAAAAGCACCTTTGGCAGGCTCAAGTGTTTATGTTGATAGAGGATTCTTAGCTAGAGATTTACCTGAATTAGATGAACATTTGCACTATCGAGTAATTGATGTTTCTTCAATTAAGGAATTAGCTAGACGATGGTACCCAAAAGTTTATTTCTCTTCCCCAGAAAAAACTGGAAACCATCGTGCTTTGGCAGACATTCGGGAAAGTATCGCTGAACTTCGTTATTACCGTGAAGCAATTATGGTTGCTCAACCTGGTCCAGGATCTGACATCGCCAAAGAGTTAGCCAGCAGATTTACAGTTGAACACGAGTAAAAGTTCAAAATTACAAACCAGATAGAATGAACATTGCGTTAAAGAAATAAAACTTGGTGGGTATAGCTCAGCTGGTAGAGCACCTGGTTGTGG
>SXYE01000043.1 GCA_005789325.1 Actinomycetota bacterium | reverse complement strand
AGGTAGACGCGCTAGCTTGAGGTGCTAGTCCCTTAACGGGGATGGGGGTTCAAGTCCCCCTTCGGACACTCAGATTACAAATTGTAAAAAGATTGCAGACCCTACTACTAAAAACCAGCCTAAAGTTAAAAATCCGGTTAAAACAGACAATGACTTCAGTGTTGAATTTCTAGATTTTTTCAATAAATCTCTGGTTGTTAAGAAAAAAATTGGAACTGTCATCCCCCATACGACTATGCAATATGGACAAAGTATTTCAATTACGTAAATACTTTGGTATGCAAGCCAAGAAACAAATACTGTAGCCAAACCACTGATTATGGCAATAACTTGAAACATCCACTTAGATACTTGAATACCAGATAGAGATAAAACTCCTATTAACACCAGGACTGGAAAACTACTTACGCCAATCAAACTGTTTGGAAATCCAAAGAAGGAGGCTTGATCTGTTGTTACGATATTTCCACAAGCCAAAACAGAATTTATATTACAACTTGAAACATAACTTGGATTTTCAAGAATTTTTATCTTGTCTACAGTTAGGATAAATGAAGAAAACCAACCTACGACTCCACCGACACTTAGAAGCCAACCTAATGTTGTGCTCGGAATTTTATTGTTCATTTATTCGATTACTCCCATGTGAGCAAGTGCTAGTTTAAGAAGCTTTGCTTGACCACCTGTCATCTCGTCTAAAACCTTTTTACTTTGTGCTTCATCTGGATTCAACCACGCTAAATCAAGTGCGTTTTGGCTCGGACGACAATCACCTTTTACTACTACAACAAATGCAAGACTTACTGCATGTTGTCTAGGATCATGAAAACCAGAAACACTTGGGTCAGGAAAATACTCAATAACTGTGAAAGGAGTTGGGCTAGGAGCAATCTGTGGTAGAGCTGTTGCACCAAGATCTTTTTCTAAATGTCTTATTAAGGCTGCCCTAATTCTTTCTCCATAAAGAACTCGGCCTGAAACCATCGCGCGACTTATGCTTCCATCAGGCATACCGCGAAGTAGTAAACCAATTTGTGTAACATTTCCTAATTCATCAACTCTTACAGGAATGGCATCAATGTATAAAATTGGAAGTCGATCACGCACGAATTCAATTTGTTCATCATTCAACCAAGAACCACGTTCATCGGTCTCATTCATCATGCTCATGAAGCAACCTCCTTTGACTTTATTCTAGGCAACTTCTGACTGACTTGCAGTTTGTGACCGACAACAATTACTGAATACGAGAAGAACAATCTTGGAAAACCCATTAAGTTAAGCATCATGAAAGCCCAAATGTTTCAAAATGTGCCCACCAGCATCTCCTTGGCTATTTGGGGTACCGCTTTCATGCAAGGAAGAGAAACCCTCGAAAGAGCCGTGGATTGCATCTCTGATGCACCAAGAACAGTTTCTACTGTTCTAAACCAAGAATCTTTAGCAATTTTTTTATCAAACTGCAGAAAATCAGGAACAACTGCTCTTCGATGCCATTTCCCGAGAACAGGAAATATGGATTTCATTATTGGCAGTGATGAATTCGTCGATGTCGCTTTGGAACTTGGACACGTAATTACAACCAGAGGTGGAGAAGTATTAGGTATTCATGAGGAAGCAAATTACTGGATTGCCACAAAAAGACTTAAAGAACCAGTTGCCTTAACAAGTAGTTGGCAAGACATGGATAAACAACTCTCAGATCTTCTCCACGAAACTAGTGATGAGATAGAAGCTTTTGATTTAGTGCACGGAAACCAAGACGCCCATGACTTTCTAATTGATCTTGAGCACGATATTTCAATTCAGGTATATCCCGATGATCAACCTACGAGAGTGACATTTCTTTTAGGCAGACTTTTAAGAGTACTTGCCATAACAGAGTTTGCTTTAGAAAATGAGATCAATTCATTTAGCGCTACTAAACAATCAATGTGGTCAAACCCTATACAAGATTTAAATCAAACCTGTCGAAAAGGTTTGTCTGCTGTTGTTAATTATGCATTGGAAAAATCTAGTTAAGCACCCATGGAATGGTAGCCGCCATCAACGTGAATGATCTCACCCGATGTTGCAGGAAACCAATCTGAAAGTAACGCAACTACTGCTTTAGCTGAAGGAACTGGATCTGAGATCTTCCAACCCAATGGTGATCTTGCAGCCCAAGCTTCTTCAAATTTTTCAAATCCAGGAATATGTTTTGCAGCAACAGTATTAATTGGGCCTGCAGCTATTAAGTTAACACGAATATTTTTAGGACCTAAATGTCTAGCTAAGTATCTTGAAGTTGATTCCAAAGCAGCTTTGGCAACACCCATCCAGTCATATTGAGGCCATGAAACGGTCGCATCGAAATCAAGACCAACAACACTTCCCCCATTGGGCATTAAATCAACACAAGCCATTGACAAAGATTTAAAAGAGTAAGCCGAAACGTGAAGTGCAGTGGCGACATCTGGCCACTCGGTATTCAAGAAATTTCCACCAAGTGCAGATTGTGGTGCAAAACCAATTGCGTGAACAACTCCATCAATGGTTGGAGAAATCTTTTTCAATTCAGCTGGAAGATTGGCTAAATGTTCTTCATTTGTGACATCTAGTTCCAAAATTTTGGCAGGTTGAGGTAATCGTCCATTAGCTCTTTCTGTAGCACCCATGGCTCGTCCAAAAGAACTAAGAATTACGGTTCCACCTTCTTCTTGAATTATTTTTGCAACTGAGAATGCAATGGAATGATCTGTAAGTACACCTGTTACAAGAACTGTTTTACCCTGCATTATTCCCATTTATTAATGTCCCATTCCTAATCCACCATCAACAGGTATAACTGCTCCTGTTATATATGAGGCATCTTCTGACGCCAGAAATCTCACAACACCTGCAACTTCATCAGCACTTGCAGTTCTGCCAAGTGGAGTGCTTGTAGTGATCATATCTTTTCTTGCCTGATCTAGATCTTGCGTCATGTCTGTATCCACATAACCAGGCGCAACAACATTTACAGTTACTCCCCTGACTCCTACTTCTCGAGCAAGTGATCGCGCAGCCCCGATAAGACCTGCCTTGGTACTGGCATAAACCATTTGTCCTGGAGAGCCTAATAAACCAACAACAGAACCAATGAAAATAATTCGACCTTTTCTGTTCTTGATCATTGACTTAACACTTCTTCTAGCAACTCTTAGAGATCCCATTAAATTTGTGTCAATAATTTTTTGCATATCTTCATCTTCTAATCGCATTGCAAGAGAATCTTTGTTGGTTCCAGCATTTATCACTACGACTTCTAGTGGACCAAGGTTTTTCTCAATTTCATCTATTGCTGCATCAATACTCTTACTGTCAGTAACATCTGCCTTAACTAAATAAAAATCTTCCTTAGGTTTTTGTTCACGGTAGGAAACCGCTACTTTGAAACCATCTTTTGCAAATCTCTTGGCGATCGCCAAGCCAATGCCACGATTTCCGCCTGTGACGAATACAACACCAGATGTTGACATACCTTGTAACTTACCTCGTAGATGCCTGATTATTGGTTTGAAGCCCATATTTACAGGCCTCTAAATCGCCAGATTCTTATTTCTAGCGTAGCGTTGGGTTCATGACGAAGGAATCAAGATGACAAATCAAGAACAACCACCTGTATACGCCATTACTTCGGCATCTAATCCTTTAAGTTTTGATCAAGCAGGTCGCAAAAAAAGATATTTGATTTCAATGAGTTTGCGAACCATTTGCTTTGTAGGAGCTGTATTCGCGCAAGGAAATTTAAGATGGGTTTTGATTTTTGGGGCGATCTTTTTACCCTACATCGCTGTTGTGATTGCCAATGCGGGTCGCGAGAATTTCTTTTTTAACTCCAAAGCGCCAGCATCACCAACCAGACAAATTGATACTGGAAACAATAAGTAACTTAATCAAGGTAATCTGTTTGTATCATTATGTTTAAAAATCTAACGAAACCTCGATGGATTGCTTTGACAGCTTTCCTTCTCATAATGATTTATCTGTTCATTCGATTGTCAGATTGGCAATTTGATCGCTACAACACAAGAATTCAAAACAATGAAATCACAACAGCAGCGCTTAGTTCAGAGCCGGTAAATCTAACCGATTTATCCCAAGTATCAGAGCTCAAGGATTGGCAGAAAGTCTCCATAAAGGGTGAATTTATAAATTCGGATGCGAAACTTTTAAGAAGACAGTATTTAGAAAGCAGTCTTGGCTTCTGGGTAATAACACCACTTAAGTTAGACAATGACCAAGTAATTCTTGTTAATCGAGGATGGATTCCAATAGCAAAATCTTCGACTTCTCAACAGGAAATTCCGTCTTCACCGCAAGGTGATGTAACAATTATTGGATATGTACAGACATTAAAAGACAATAGAAGCGAGCCAGAAGATCTTCCACTTAACCAAATTAACTATTTAAATTCTACCAATTTTAGTTCGCAACCTTTATCAACAAACTTCCTACAACTAGCGTCCATGTCTCCTATGGATAATCAAGTAGCAATAATCCCGCTTCCCGAATTATCAAATGGTCCACACTTTAGTTACGCAATTCAATGGATATTATTTGCTCTCATGTTGCCAATTGGCTGGTATGTCCTATTAAAGAATGAAAATAAATAGCTCTATTTGATTGTTACTTGATTATAAAGATCTGCATACACTTCGTTATTCTTAAGTAATTCTGAGTGCTTCCCAATCGAAACTAATTTCCCGTCTTTAATGACAGCGATTTGTTCTGCATTTATGATCGTTGACAACCTATGGGCAATGACAACAGAAGTTCTTCCCTGAAGCACAGTTAACAAAGCTTCCTGGACTGCGGCTTCATTCTCATTATCCAAATGAGCCGTGGCTTCATCTAGAATTACTATTCGAGGTTGTTTTAAAAATACTCGTGCTATTGCAATTCTTTGTTTCTCTCCACCGCTTAATCGATATCCGCGATCTCCTACGATCGTCTCCAATTTATCTGGAAGACTTTTTACGAAATCGCTAATTTGCGCACTTTCTAAAGCTCGCCAAATTTCATCATCAGTTGCGTCTTCTTTGGCATACTTTAAATTAGTTTTGATTGAATCATGAAACAAATGAGAGTCTTGTGTTACAACACCAATCGTGTCACGCAAATCTGCTCTAACAACGTCCTTGATGTTTACCTGGCCAATTCGTATTTCTCCTTGACTTGGATCATAAAGTCTTGAAATCAATTGAGAGATCGTTGTTTTGCCACTGCCACTAGGACCAACAAGCGCAAGCATCGTTCCAGATGGAACTTTGAAGGAAACATCTTGTAAAACAACATTGTTTACTTCATTGTCAACGAGTCCATCACTGGCAAGTTCAAGTGATTCAAGGCCAACATCTCCCCTACTTGGGTAAGTAAATGAAACATTTTTGAACTCAATATCAAGAGCACCACTTGGTAATTTCTGAGGATTTTGCGAATCCTTTACCAGAGGCTCTAAATCCAATACCTCAAAAACTCGTTCGAAAGAAACTAAAGCAGTCATAACATCTACTCGAACATTAGACAGTGCGGTCAATGGGCCATAGAGTCTTGCTAACAATGCAGTTAATGCAAGTAATGTTCCAAGTGTCAAAACTTCTGAGATAACCAGAGATCCACCAAAACCATAAACAATAGCTGTTGCAATAGTTGCAACTGTTGTAAGTCCTACAAAAAATACGGTATTTGTCATTGAAATTTTGATTCCAATATCTTTTACTCGCGATGCCTTTTTATAGAAGTTGCTTCCTTCAACTGCTGGATCTCCGAATAACTTCACTAATAAAGCACCAGAAACGTTAAATCTTTCAGTCATTGTTTGACTCATCTCAGCATTTAAAACCATTTGTTCCCTGCTCAAGGATTGGACTTTTTTACCCATCCATTTGGCAGGAATGAGAAAGACTGGTAACAGAATTAATGAAGTGAGTGTGATTTCCCAAGAAAGAATTAACATTGTTCCCAGAACAATTACTAGACTTATTCCATTAGAAATTACTCCGCTAAGTGTTGAAGTAAAAGCTTGCTGGGCTCCAATTACATCACCATTTACTCTTGAAATTAATGAACCTGTCTGAGTTCTGGTAAAAAAGGCTATTGGTTGAGCTTGTACATGATTAAATACTTGTCCTCTTAACGTAAGAATTAATCCTTCACCTATTCGAGAGCTAAACATTCTGGACACAATACTTAAACCTGCTGAAAAGATGGCTAGAAAGCCAACCATTATCGCCGTATAAATTACAACACTTCTATTTCCTGCAGAAATACCATCATCAACTATTCTCTTGAAAAGTAAAGGCTGAGCAATAACCAGAAACGCATCGATAACAACAATAAAAACTAAAAACGAAATATCTTTTTTGAGGGGCTTGGCATAACCTAAAACTCTATTTACGGTGCCATTTTTGATGCCACGCTTTTTAACACTGCCATCACGCGTGAGAGAACGATAGGTTTCCCACATTTGCATTTGACTCATTTGTTACAGAGTCTAGTCTTGCGGTGAAATGTGTTTAGAGGTTGAATCCCAATGCGCGAAGCATTTGTCGGCCTTCGTCAGTAATTTTATCTGGACCCCAAGGTGGCATCCACACCCAATTAATGCTGAATCCGTTAACAATTCCATTTAGTGCCGCTTTAGTTTGATCTTCAATTACATCGGTTAAAGGACAAGCTGCAGAAGTCAAAGTCATGTCAATAACTGCTGATCCATCATCTTTTACTTCAACTCCATAAATTAAACCTAAATCAACTACGTTGATTCCTAATTCAGGATCGACCACATCATGCAGTGCTTCGTAAACATTTTCAGATGATGCTTTTGTATCAGTTGTCATTATTTTTCTCCATTTGCTCTAATAATTGCATCTTTTGCCGCCATCCAGGAAAGCAGGGCGCACTTTATTCGGGCTGGATATTGCGCCACCCCAATCATGGAAACCCCATCCCCCAAAAGATCCTCATTAGGTTCGAAATTTCCCTTACTTTGCATCATTGCCAAAAACTCATCACTTGATTGGTTAAATTCGTCAATCTTTTTTCCATCAACCTGTTCAAACATGATGCTTGCTGATGCTTGACTGATGGAACAACCAGTTGAGTCATAAGACAATTTTTCAATTGTTTTGCCATCTTTACTCAATTGAACTCTTACAGTAATTTCATCTCCACAAGTTGGATTAACGTGATGGGCCTCTCCCCCGAAAGGTTCTTTTAAACCCTTGCCACGCGGTGACTTGTAATGATCAAGGATTACTTCTTGGTACATGTTTGAAAGTTGCATTATTTCCTACCAAAGAATCTAAAGACTTCTTCGATTCCATCAATTAAGGCTTTAATATCTGAATCATCATTATAAATATAGGTGCTGGCACGTGTGGTTGATTGAACTTTTAGTTTGTCCATAATTGGTCGAGCACAGTGATTACCAACTCGAACTGCAATTCCCATGTCATCTAAAACTTGCCCAACATCATGAGGATGCAATCCATCAAGTGCAAATGAAACTGTGCTGCCGCGATCTCTGTCATCGGTTGGTCCATATATTGTTACGCCATCAATTTGTTTTAAGCCATCTAATAACAATTTAGTTAGATGACGCTCGTGACTGTGAACATTTCCCATTCCAATATTTTGCAAATACTCAACAGCGGCTCCTAGCCCAACAGCTTCTGCGGCAGGTGGGGTTCCGGCTTCAAATTTTCTTGGAGCTTTTGAAAAAGTTGATTTTTCCATTGAAACTGTTTCAATCATTGAGCCACCACTTATAAATGGAGGCATGATTGACAAAAGTTCTTCAGTGGCCCCAAGAAGACCAATTCCTAATGGACCAAGCATTTTATGTCCGGACCAAGCAATCGCATCGGCTCCGAGATTGTTGAAATCAACTGGCATGTGGGGAACGGATTGACATGCGTCAATAAAAAAGAAAGCTCCCACAGATTTAGCTGCTTTACTGACTGTTTCGATGTCAGTTATGGAACCAAGCACATTACTCATATGTGAAACAGATATAACTTTTGTTTTATTACTAATCAATGAACCCATCTTGCTGTAATCAAGTATTCCTTGATCCGTAATCGGAATCCAACGTAAAACTGCACCAGTTTTAAGACATAATTCCTGCCAAGGAACTAAATTGGCGTGGTGCTCTAATTCAGTCACCAATATCTCATCGCCAGGATTAAGTATTAATCTTTTATCCATCGCAATACCGTTTTTTGCTTTCATTGTGGCGTTAAGAAACGAATATGAAAGTAAGTTCAATGATTCTGTGGCATTCTTGGTAAAAATCAATTGATCTGGCTTGATATTGATAAATCCTGAGATTATCTCTCTTGCTTTTTCGTGAGCATCAGTTGCTAACTCTGCTAAATAGTAAGCACCTCTATGAACACCTGAATTAATGGTTTCATAGAAATTATTCTGAGCCTCAATTACAACTTGGGGTTTTTGAGAAGTCGCAGCACTATCTAAATAGATTAATTTCCTGTTATTTCTAACTTCTCTTGACAGGATTGGAAAATCAAGTTGGATTTTTTTTATATCCAACTTGTGTTTCAAATCCGTTGTTGTCATGCCCCAGCTGTCGCTTTTGAGAACTTGACGTATCCGTTAGCTTCTAGTTCTTCAGCTAATTCTTGCCCTCCGGTTGCTACTACTTTCCCGTCGACAAAAACACTTACTTTGTCTGGTTTAACGTAGCGAAGAATTCTGGTGTAATGCGTAATGAGTAGAACGCCAGTGTTATTTTTTGCTACAGTGCGGTTGATTCCTTCTGACACAATTCTCAAAGCATCAACGTCTAATCCAGAATCTGTTTCATCAAGGATCGCGATTTTTGGTTTCATTAATTCAAGTTGCAAGATTTCATGGCGCTTCTTTTCTCCGCCAGAAAATCCTTCATTAACATTTCTTTCAGAGAATGCTTGGTCCATACCAATTTCTTTCATGGCTTCGTTCATTTCTTTAATCCACTCACGCAATTTTGGTGCCTCACCGCGCAAAGCTGTAATTGATGAACGTAAGAAATTGCTTACGGAAACTCCAGGAATTTCTACTGGGTATTGCATTGCTAAAAATAGGCCGGCTTTTGCTCTTTCATCAACAGACATTTCCAAAACATCTTCGCCATCAAGAGTTACTGATCCAGATGAAATTGTGTACTTAGGATGTCCTGCTACGGCATAAGCCAAAGTTGATTTTCCTGAACCATTAGGTCCCATGATTGCATGTGTTTGTCCAGAGGTGATTGTTAAATCAACACCTCTTAAAATTTCTTTAACACCGTCATCTGTTTCAACTGTGACGTGTAAACCTTTAATTACTAATTCAGACATACTTTCCTCTTCTTTATATTCTCACTGAGACAACAGCATTGTCGCCGTCGCCGTCTACTTGCACTGCAAATACATCAACCGCACTTGTTGCTGGAGGAGTTTTTGGTTCCCCTGTTTGCAAATTAAATTCCGATCCATGCAAAAAACATTCAATTCCTTCATCTGTAACACTTCCCTCACTTAAAGAAACTGCGCCATGAGAGCAAGCATCAGAAATGGCATGAAAACCATTTTTGTTTCTAACTAAACAAATAGTTTCACCATTTAAATCAATTGCTTTAGCAGATCCCATGGCAAAATCAGAAACTTTTCCTACAACGTTCCAATTGGTCATTTGGTGGATCCTTCAATAGCCGCATTTAAGCGATCATTTAATCGCTCTTTTAGTTCTGGATGACTAAATTCACCAAATATGCCAGCAAAGAAACCTTCAATAACAAGTTGTCTTGCTGTGTGTTCATCAATTCCTCTTGACATTAAATAAAACAATTGATCATCATCTAATCTGCCTGTAACACTTGCGTGTCCAGCTTTTTCAACTTCTCCTGTTTCAATTTCAAGATTTGGTACAGAATCTGCTCTTGCGCCATTGTCTAACAACAAATTGCGATTCATTTCGTAAGTGTTTGTTCCAGTGGCAATCTTTCGAATTAAAACATCTCCCACCCAAACGGTGTGGCTTCCTTCACCGTGAGCTCCACCGCGATACAAAACATTGCTTTTGCAATCCTTCATATTGTGGTCAACGAAAACTCTATTTTCAAAGAATTGTCCTCGAGTTGCCAAAAATACTCCTAATAATTCAACACTGGCATGATTACCGGAAAATTTTGCTCTAGGGACATAGCGAACGATATCTCCACCAAGTTGAACTACTAAAGATCTAATGTTTGCATTTTTACTTATCACAAACTGATGCTCACTTGCTATAACAGATTTTCGCTCTAAATCGAAAACTGTGATGAAATCAATATTGGAACCATCTTCAGCAATAATTTCACAATTAACACCAGCAATTCCCTCACCCACGTGTTCAAGAATTATTGTTGCTTTGCTGTGTGATTTTGCTTTGATAATGATGTGGCCATATTGCACACCATTTTTAAGATTGATTTTTACCCAGGTTAAGTCTTTAGTCTCTAATTCCTTGGTAACTTCAATTACCAAGGCCTTGTTCCATAAAGACTCAGTTCTTGAACTAACTCGATCAGTTGCTAGAAATTTTGTGGTAACGTCTTTTCGATCAACAACTGTATATGTAATTCCTGCTGGAGCAACTACTTCGTAATTAATTTCTTGATCAGCTGTGACTTCTTCATGAAGCTTCCCTAAACGCTTAAGTGGTGTGTAGCGCCATTCTTCTTCTCTACCGTTTGGAACAGCAAAATCTGATGGATTACTAGAAGCAATGCGATCAGGTCTTGCGTCAGTGCTTTTGAAGAGTATTTCTTTTTCTTGTATTGCAGTACTCATCCAACAGCGCCTTCCATTTGCAATTCGATCAATCTGTTTAATTCAATTGCATATTCCATTGGTAATTCGCGTGCAATTGGTTCAACAAACCCACGCACAATCATGGCTGCAGCTTCATCTTCGTTAAGACCTCGTTGCATCAAATAGAACAACTGGTCTTCACTAATTCGAGAAACGGTTGCTTCATGTCCCATTGAGACATCGTCTTCACGACAATCAATGTATGGATATGTGTCTGAGCGAGAAATGTCATCGATTAGTAATGCATCGCATTTAACAGTTGTCTTAGCGTTGTAAGAACCTTCATTCACTTGAATTAGACCGCGATATGAAGTTCTTCCGCCACCTCTGGCAACTGATTTAGAAATAATTGTTGAAGAAGTATTAGGTGCTGCGTGCACCATTTTTGCACCAGCATCTTGATGCTGACCTTCACCAGCAAATGCAACAGACATTGTTTCGCCTTTTGCGTGTTCTCCTACTAACCAAACAGCTGGGTATTTCATGGTTACTTTTGAACCGATGTTTCCATCAATCCATTCCATGGTGGCACCTTGTTGAGCAACTGCTCTTTTGGTTACCAAGTTATAAACATTGTTTGACCAGTTTTGAATTGTTGTGTAGCGACAACGTGCATTCTTTTTCACGATAATTTCCACAACTGCGCTATGTAATGAATCTGAAGAATAAACAGGTGCGGTACAACCTTCTACGTAATGAACATAGGCACCTTCGTCAACAATGATCAAAGTTCGTTCAAACTGACCCATGTTTTCAGTATTAATACGGAAATATGCTTGAAGTGGAATATCAACCTTTACACCTTTTGGAACATATATAAATGATCCACCAGACCAAACAGCGGTGTTAAGAGCTGAAAATTTGTTGTCTCCAGATGGAATCACTGAACCGAAATACTCTTTGAACACATCTTCGTGTTGTTTTAGAGCGGTGTCGGTATCAAGAAAAATTACTCCTTCTTTTTCAAGGTCTTCTCTAATTTGGTGGTAAACAACTTCACTTTCATATTGTGCTGCTACCCCTGCAATTAGTCGCTTCTTTTCAGCTTCTGGAATTCCTAATCGATCATAGGTATTTTTAATATCATCTGGTAACTCTTCCCAAGATGTTGCTTGCTTCTCTGTTGAGCGAACAAAATATTTAATATTGTCGAAATCTATTCCACCAAGATAGGCACCCCAATTTGGCAAAGGTTTCTTTTCAAACATTGCTAAAGCTTTCAATCTTGTTTCAAGCATCCAGGCAGGTTCATTCTTTTTCTGGCTGATGTCTCTTACAACGTCTTCTGTTAGTCCACGTTTAGCGTTTGCGCCAGCATCAGTTTTATCGTGCCAACCGAATTCATAATTACCAATACCATCAAGTTCAGGCCGGGCTATCGTCATTTTTTCTCCTTATGTTGCTGGGCTGATGAAACTGCATTTTTAGACAGAGTACTTACCAATGATGTGCAAATATTTCCACCATTAGCAATTGTAGATATTCTTGTTACATTTACTCCTAGTAATTCATTGAATGCTTCAAGTTCAGCATCACAAAATTCTGGGTGTTTTTCAGCAACGTGGGCAATTGGACAGTTGTGTTGGCAAAGCTGAATTGTATTTGTTGGGCCTGAACCTTTTTCAGTTGTTGCAGCAAATCCATCCTTGGACAAGCTATTTGATAAAACTTCAACTTTTTCCTGAACAGATTGTTTCTGATTAATTTTGGTTCCGTACTTTTTTAACATTTCATTAGCACGACTCATCGCAAATTCTTTAACAACTTTGTTGCCGTAGGTCGAAGCCATAAAGCTCACAGCATCTTGGGCTAGTGCTTGATATTGGTTTTCAAAAAAATCTCTTCCTTGCGAAGTTAGTGAGTAAACTCTTGCTGGTCTTCCTCTGCCCTTTGGTTTGGCTGGGCCAAATGGTGCAATTTCATGAGATTCGACAAGACTTTTGGTTTCCATGTCATCAAGATGTTTTCTAACGGCCACAGCACTAATGCCCAGGCAATCAGCTAGATCACTCGCAGTTATCGGGCCGGACTTGAGTAACTCTCGAGCCAAACGGTCTCTGCCTACAGTCTTGAATTCCATAACCCTAGTGTTGCCTATTTCCTCGAATGGTGCAACTTTGACGTGTCTCTAGACTTAAAAGACATCATGAAATCACAGACTTTTTCCCGAATTGCTCGCCGAATTGCTTT
>SXYE01000042.1 GCA_005789325.1 Actinomycetota bacterium | reverse complement strand
GTGCAATAGGTGCTGCTTGAATCGTTGTTACTAATCCACCAAAACCTGAAGTATCCCCTGCTGAAGTTGAACTTCCAAAAGCACCCTTAACAACATCTTTAAGTATCGGTGTTTCGTTAGTAGAAATTATTTCTTTGTCACTCATGAAAGAAGACCTTTTAATTCAATAAGTGGAGATTCTTTCAAACTGTTATCTTCAAGGCGAATTGCTTGCTTCTCTCTTTGTTTACCAAGTTTCATATCTTGAATTTGATCATGAATTTTCAAAATTGCATCCATTAACATTTCAGGTCTTGGTGGACATCCAGGCAGATACATATCCACTGGTACAACGTGATCAACACCTTGCACAATTGCGTAGTTATTAAACATTCCACCTGAGGATGCACAAACACCCATTGCTAGAACCCATTTAGGTTCAGCCATTTGATCATAAATTTGTCGCAACACTGGTGCCATTTTTTGACTTACTCGTCCAGCAACAATCATTAAATCTGCTTGTCTTGGACTTGCTCTAAAAACTTCCATTCCAAATCTTGCTAAGTCATATCTACCGGCACCTGTTGCCATCATTTCAATTGCGCAACATGCCAAACCAAATGTTGCAGGCCACAAAGAAGATTTACGAACGTAACCAGCTAATTGCTCAACTGAAGTTAACATCACTCCACTTGGTAATTTTTCTTCAATTCCCATTTATTCCCACTCAAGTCCGCCGCGGCGCCAAACATAGGCGTAGGCAATAAATACTGTTCCGATGAACAGCAGCATTTCAACTACTCCAAATAAACCAAGTTGATCAAATGAGACCGCCCATGGATATAGGAAAACAATTTCAATATCAAAAATAATAAATAGCATTGCTGTTAAGTAATACTTAATTGGAAATCTTCCACCACCAACAGGTTGTGGAGTTGGTTCGATTCCACATTCATAAGCTGAAAGCTTTGCTCGGTTATAGACCTTAGGTCCAGCAAGCGCACCCGCAACAATTGAGAAAACTGCAAAGGCAAAAGCAAGAACTCCCAGACCAACAATTGGCCAAGCAGTATTCACTTATTACTCCTTAAGTTTTGCGATTTGAAGAGTAAAAACACCAAGTTCCACCCTGAGTCTATTGAGTGACTTTGAAGGGAGATGGAACGCCAGCCGTTTTGCGCACTTGTGCGATTGTGCAATTGTGCAAACCCTAGTTTTTGTTGCAGGTGATACATAAGTTCATGCAGCAGGAGCGATTTTAGTTAACGCATTAATAATTCGATCAGATTTAGTTTTACCTGCTGGGCTATAAAGATTTGCCAACAATTTCAAAGTAAATCTCATCAATGGCTTTGAGGCCATTCCATACTTCGTTGCAATCTGCATTATCTGAGGATTACCAATTAATTTAACAAAAACTCTACCTAATGTGTAATAACCACCAAGGCGATCTTTTAGTACCACTGGATAGCGATGAAGTTCTGTTTCCATAGCAAAAGATGATTTTGCTTTAACGGCCTTTTCAATAACCTCTGCTGCCACTTGACCTGTTTCCATGGCATAAGCAATTCCTTCACCGTTAAATGGATTAACCATTCCACCTGAGTCGCCAACTAAAATCATTCCTTTTGTGTAATGAGGTTGTCTATTAAATCCCATCGGTAAAGCTGCGCCACGAACTTGTTGTGTCATGTTTTCATCTCGAAAACCCCACTCAACTGGTGTTTGATCGAGCCAACGTTTTAACAAATCTTTGTAATCAATACTTTGAAAAACTGGTGATGAATCAAGGATCCCTAATCCAACATTTGAAGTTCCATCGCCCATACCAAAAATCCAGCCGTAACCAGGTAATAATTTATTTTGATCTTTTAGTTCTAACCATGATTCTAAATAATCATCATTTGTTCTTGGGCTTTTGTAATAAGTTCTAACAGCTACTCCCATTGGTCTGTCTTCTCTTCTTGCTAAACCAAGGGCTAAAGCCATACGACTTGAAACTCCATCTGCAGCTACAACAACTTTTGCAAAATATTTTGATTCGGTTCCATCTGAATTTTTTGTTGTTACCCCGACCATGCGTCCAATTTTTTCATCCATGATGGGACCTGTAACTCTGGTTTTTTCATGTAAACGAACTCCACGTTTTTGTGCAGTCCTTGCAATTAATTCATCAAAATCAGATCTTGGTCTTACTAATCCATAATTTGGAAATCCGTCAATATCTGGCCAATCAAGTTCTAAACGATGTCCTCCACCAATAACTCTTAAACCTTTATTTCTTAACCAACCATTTTCTGTCGTTGGTTCAATTCCCATATCAAGAATTTGTTTTACCGCACGTGGTGTTAAACCATCGCCACAAACTTTTTCTCTAGGAAAACTTGTTTTCTCAAACATCAAAACATCTAAGCCCCTATTTGCTAGGTGAAATGCGGTCGCTGAACCAGCTGGACCAGCTCCCACCACTATTACGTCTGCATCGTTTTGTGCATTCATTTATTTATTCTTTTCTGCTCTGTGTAGTGCCACTATTCCACCGGTTAGATTTTTCCATTTTACGTTTGACCAATTTGAGTTCTTTATCTGTGCTGCAAAATCTTTTTGATTAGGCCAAGCTCTGATTGAATCTGCTAAATAAACATAGGCATCTGGGTTTGATGATGTTTTCTTGGCAATTGCAGGCAATGCTTTCATTAAATATTCCATATAGATATTTCTAAAAGGTTCAAAGGTTGGGGAAGAGAATTCACAAACAACTATTCTGCCCCCAGGTTTTGTAACTCTAAACATTTCTTTTAAAGCTAAATCAACATTATTAACATTTCTAATTCCAAATGAAATAGTTACTACATCAAAGGTTTCGTCAGCAAATGGTAATGACAGGGCGTCTCCGGCTGAAAAATTCAAATGTGGTGATCTCCTATGTCCTTCTTTTAACATTCCTAATGAAAAATCACACGCAATTACTTGTGCACCAGTTTTAGCAAATGCAATTGAACTTGTTCCAGTTCCTGCAGCTAGATCCAAAATCTTTTCACCCTTTTTGGCAGCAACTGCCGCCGCGGTGGCTCGACGCCATAAGTGTGTAAGCCCAAAAGCTAAAACATCATTGGTGATGTCATATTTTGCAGCAACTCGATCAAACATTGCTGCTACTTCTCTAGGATTTTTAGTTAAGGACGCTCGAGACATATTCTTATTCTGTCAGCCCCACAGTTTTTTGCCACTTGTGGCTGGTTTATAACTTCAGGCGTAGTCTATAAATATGTCAAGGCCCACTGCTGTTGAAAATTTTTCTAATACCCCGATTAGAACAATTGAACTATCGAAAAAAGTTGATTTAATCAGCTTGATTCCAGATGTTGGCCCACGTGAAGTTTTTTCTTGGGTGAGAAACAATCAGGGAATTGTTGCTTGGGGGGTAAACACCAGTGAGAACTTTTCTGGATCAGAAAGATTCTCTAGAGCCCACAAATGGTGGAAAGAATTTGTTGATAATTCCTCTGTAAGAGATGAAGTAATGACCTCAAGTTCTGGGGCAATTGCTTTTGTTTCCTTCTCGTACTTGTCAGATAACCAAAGTGTTGTTGTAGTTCCTGAAGTAATTGTGGGTCAAAATAATGAAAAAACTTGGTTAACTGTTATCGGTAACAAAGATATAGAGAAAATCAAAGCTGAAATTTATGCACCAAAAGAAGTCCCTCACTCTCCAGTAAATGTCTCTTGGAGTGATGGAACAATTTCAACAACGCAGTGGCAAGAAAGTGTCAAAAAAGCTGTAGAGAGAATCAACAAGAAAGAATTAGACAAAGTTGTTCTAGCAAGAGATATCCACGCTCATTCTGATCAAGATATTGATCCAAGATATCTACTCAAAAATTTAAGTAACTCTTATCCAGAATGCTGGTCGTTTTCTGTCGATGGATTAGTTGGGGCAACCCCTGAGCTTTTAATTAGAAGAAGTGGAGATGCAGTTCTATCTAGAGTTTTAGCTGGAACTATTCGAAGAGATGAATCAGCCACTGATTCAGAACTTGCTTCCACGCTTTTAACGAGTGGAAAAGATTTAGAAGAACACGAATTTGCAGTTTCATCTGTTGCTACTTCTCTAGCACTTCATTGCACTGATATGAATGTGCCAACAAATCCAAGAGTTTTAAGACTTTCAAATGTTGCTCATTTGGCTACAGATATTTCTGGAACCCTTGTTGATAGTGCTCCTGCTCTAGTTTTAGCTGGATCACTTCATCCCACTGCTGCAATTTGTGGCACACCAACTGGTAGAGCAAAAAGTTTAATTCAGGAATTAGAACAAATGAACCGCAATCGATACACAGGTCCGGTGGGCTGGATAAATGCCAAAGGTGATGGAGAACTTGGAATAGCACTTCGTTGTGCTGAAATAAATGGAAATACTGCCAGACTTTTTGCCGGATGTGGAATTGTTTCTGAATCTAACCCAGAAGATGAGCTTGCTGAATCAAATGCAAAATTTATTGCTATGAGAGATGCTCTAACAAATTAAGCTTTAACTACGCGATTGACTTCTTCAAATATTTGCTTTCGTAGCATCGCTTCGTTTGTTCTAGAATTGATTTTTACAACAATAACTTTTATTCCCTTTGGTAAACCTAAGTTTTGCTCTAACTCAGATATTTTTGAAACAAGTTTTACTTCTGCTCCCAAACTCTTAAATACGTCTAACAAATCTATATTAGTTGGGGTCCCAAAAACTCTTTCAAAATCTTTTACTTCAGATTGCTCAAGCAAACTAAATATTGCACCACCATTGTTATCAGTTATTACAAAAGTGATATCTGGTTTTGCTTCAAGACTTGGAATGGCAAAACTCGATAAATCGTGTAATGCCGCAATATCTCCTAGCACCGCATAAGTTGGAGTCTTTGCACTTAATGCTGTACCCATTGCAGTTGCCGCTACTCCATCAATTCCATTTACTCCTCTATTCATCGAAACACTTACTTGTCCTAAAGAAAATGGAGAATTTAATTCAGGTGAATTCAATAATTCAAAATCTCTAGCAGTAAGACTTGAAGCAAGATGAAGGTGAGAATTACTTGGCAGATTTTTCATTAAACTATCAATTACATGTAGGGCTGAAATTTCTTTATTTTCATTCAAGACTTTTTGCACTATTTGATGGGCAGCTTTTCCTGCAGCATCCCAAACTTGTTTCCATATTTTATTGTTTTGTTTGGCTGGAATTCTGAATAAACCTGAGATTCTCTGTTTGGCAGGTGAATTAGTTACAATGCTTGGAACTGCACAAGAAATAATCACACTTCCTTTTTTTACTAATTCATTTACTTGCCTGGATAACCCAACTCGTCCAACTGTTAGAACAACTTCTGGTTTCAAATTAATTGAATTAAGTGAAAGAAGTGTCGAAGGGTGAGACACCATTCCAGCTCCAACTCCAATGTGTGGAGGTTCAACAATTACTGGCCAATCAAGGGCTTCTCCCAATTGTTGTGCGTAATTCAAGTATTCAATATTTGTTCCCCCAGCAACAATTAATCCTTTGCGGGTTAGAAATTCTGTTGAAATGTTTTCAGGAGTTATTACTGTTTCACTTTGTAAATTCTTCTTATGCTCAAATACAAAATCTGATACCGGTACCAATGGTTCTGATAATCCAATATTTAAATGCACTGGTGATCTATTTCTGGTAGCAGCACTTAATACCGAATTAATTCGATCTCGTATTGCTTCTCTGGCAGAAGCAGTTTCGATAGTTAGCGAATCTGAGGCAATCTCAATGCTTCTTGAAACATAGTTTCCAAATATTTCTCTTTGCACAATTACTTGATTAGCACCAGTTCCTTGCACCGAAGCAGGACGATCAGCTGTTAAAACAATGAATGGAATTCCTGCATATTTTGCCTCAACAACTGCTGGGAAAACATTTGCAACTGCTGTTCCCGAAGTTGTTAAAACCGCAGTTGGTTTTCCAGTTCTTATTGCTGCACCTAGGGCCAGAAAAGCCGCAGATCTTTCATCAATTCTTACATGCACAGAAAGTAGACCTTGTTTTTCCGCAGCAACTAGAGCTAAAGATATTGGTCCATTTCTTGATCCAGGTGCAAGGGTAACAAACTCAACACCGGTATTGACTAATTGTTGAACGACTAATTCAGCAGTTTGAACAGAGGCTGGTTGTTTATTTGCTTTGTCGTTCATTAAAACCAATTCCTCTCTTTACCGTAATCAAATGCTTGACTAATTCTTTGCAAAAGTTCGTCTCTGTTAGGACTTTCAAAAACTCTCGACTCATCAATATCAAGTCTTTCAACATCAATGACACCATTATGGGGTTTAATTGTTTTCGTGACAACATCAGATCTAAGCATTGAGCCAGTTCCTGCCCCTGCAACTAAATTTGAACTTTGACTATTTATGCTTTGCGCTAAAGCAGTCATGTATAAACCAATACTTGTGTCCATAGATCCTGAAACTACAACTTTTTTTTCAAATTTTCTTACGGCTTCTGAGGTGATCTTAAATCGATTTATTCCACCAATTGGAATTGGTTTTATAACTACATAATCTGCAATTTCACATATTTTTTCAATCAAGACTAAATCAGTTGAATCAGGTGCCAGTCTCAAGTTTTCATCAATGGCTAACTTGATACTTGATTCTTTTTTAAGTTTAGCTAATTCCTCAACTGTTTTACAAGGTTGCTCCACATACTCGATGTTTAAATCACCAAAACCATCAAAGTATTGAAGCGAATTTTTGACGTCTAAACTTCCATTAAAATCGATTCGAAAAGTCGTTTCTGGTTTCACTTGGGCTATTTGCTTCAATAGACTTAAATCTTTATTGATATCTACACCGGTGAGCTTTATTTTTAATGTTTTGCAACCAGTCTCATTTAGAAGCGAAATAGATTTATCTGGATCTAAGCTTGTAGATATTGCGTTAACTGCTACTTGTTTTGACTTAGGTTTTTCTAACTCTGTCCAGGCCATTTCTAACGCGGCTTGTAACCAACGAGTTGCATGCTCTAGTGAGTGATAGGCAAAGGGGGCAAACTCAGCCCAGCCGAACCCTCCATTTATTAAAACTCCTTCGCGATAACTTTCTTTGCGCATAGGTTCATTAAGTTCAACCCTGAATGTTTTTAAATTTGCTAAGGCTATTTCTTTTATTAAATTCATCTTTGACTTACTAATCAAGGACGTTTAGGAAATTTACCGAAGTTAGGTTTTCTTTTTTCCTTATAAGCATCGCGGCCTTCTTGTGCTTCTTCACTCATGTAATAAAGCAAAGTTGCATCTCCTGCTAATTGTTGAACTCCTGCTAAACCATCATCAGCAGCATTAAAGGAAGCCTTAAGTAGTCGTAATGAAAGTGGTGAATGTTGCAACATTTCTTTTGCCCACTTAACTGTTTCTTTTTCTAATTCAGCCAAAGGAACAACAGAATTTACTAATCCCCACTCCAGTGCAGTTTTTGCATCATATTGTCTAGCTAAGAACCAAATTTCTTTTGCTTTCTTTAATCCAATTTGTCTAGACAGTAAACTTGAACCAAACCCTCCGTCAAAAGATCCAACTCGTGGACCTGTTTGACCAAACTTTGCATTATCTGCTGCAATTGATAAATCACAAACCACATGTAAAACGTGTCCGCCACCAATTGCATAACCTGCAATCATTGCGATAACTGGTTTAGGTAATCTTCTGATTTGAACTTGTAAATCTAAAACGTTTAAACGACCGATTCCTTTTTGAGCAACTTCATCATCGCCCATGTATCCATCGTCGCCACGAATACTTTGATCTCCACCAGATGAAAAAGCTAGGTCACCTTTTCCAGTAAGAATAATTACGCCAACTTCATTATCATCTCTTGCTATATCGAAAGCCTTGATTAATTCTGTAACAGTTTGAGGTCTAAATGCATTTCTTTTTTCAGGACGATTAATTGTGATTTTTGCAATGCCCTCTGCCACGTGGTATTCGATGTCTTGCCATTGCCCTTGGGCTTTCCAATTCAAAGCAGAAACAATTGAGGATTTTGCCGGATCGTTAGTCACTTAAAAACATTCACTCTCTACGCTGGTGTACTGATGACTCCAATCTTTGCAAACCGAGTTTTACTGCCTCCTGGCCGGAAGGCTGCTGACGCAGTTTCCGAGGCAATTTCAAAAAGTATTAATGAAAAATGCGTAAGTGCACTTATTCCCTCGACCAAAGGTGAATCTTTAGCAAATAAGTATGAGTCCGCAATAGATGTTTCAATACCTTGCAAAATTGAATCAGGTCTAATAATTTGCACCAGTGGTTCAACGGGAAATCCAAAAGCTGTTGAAATTTCTAGTAATTCATTAGAGGCTGCAACAAAACTAGTCAATTCAAAATTCACAGAACCAGCATCTTGGCTTCTAGCAATTAATCCAGCCTTCATCGGAGGCACAATGGTTATTGCAAGGGCATTAATGCAAAATCAAAAATGGGAATATGGACTAACTGATGACGGTAAGTTCTCGCCAGAAATTTTTGCAGGAATCGCTCAAACTTTTATTGCTAAAAATGGTCGAGTCAGAACTTCCCTAGTTGCAGCACAACTTGCATCTTTAATTGCGCAAGAACAAATTGAATTACTTAAAAAATTTGATGCGATATTAGTTGGTGGAGGACAAATTTCTCCAGATATTTACAACAACTTAAAAGACCAGGGTGTAAACCTGATTCGTACATATGGAATGACTGAAACGTGTGGCGGAATTGTTTGGGATGGGAAAGCACTTGATGGTGTAAATATAAGAATTGAAAATCCATCAAATTCTGGTGCCGGCAGAATCTCGATTAATAGCCCAAGTAATGCAACTTGTTATCACGGTAACACCGAAGGAATCTCAAAACTAAACGAAGCAACATTTAATAACAAATGGGTAATGACTCAAGATATTGGAATATATGAAAATGCTTTATTAAAAATAATTGGAAGAAGTGACGACATTGTTATTTCTGGGGGAATAAATATTTCAGTTCATGCAGTTGAGAATGTTCTAAGAGATCAAATAGGAGTTGAAGATGCTGTTGTTTTTGCTCTTCCTGATAAAACATGGGGAACGGTAATTGCAGCAGTAATTGTTGGAAATGCAGATCAAATGCAGCTTCAAGACGCAGTGGAAAAAGAATTAGGCAGTGCTGCCAAGCCTCGGATAATAAAGTTTGCACATGAATTGCCATTACTTCCAAACGGCAAGATAGATGTAGATTCCCTTAAATGACAAAGTTAAACATCTGGATTCAGGGTGCTAGACCAAAGACTTTAGGTGCAGCAATTGCTCCAGTTCTTGTGGGAAGCTCGATTGCATTTTATGAAAACTCATTTAATCTTTTGATTTCATTTTTATGTTTATTGGTCGGAATATCAATTCAAATTGGTGTTAATTATGCAAATGACTACTCTGATGGAATTCGAGGCACCGATGATCAAAGAGTTGGTCCCGTAAGACTGGTTGGTCAAAAACTGGCATCAGCAAAGTCAGTGAAGGCTGCAGCCATAATCTTTTTTTTCATTGCCTGCTTTTCAGGTCTTTTAGTGTCTTTTTACTCCAAGCAATGGTGGTTTTTATTAATTGGTTTATCGGCAATTGTTTCGGCTTGGACATACACAGGTGGTCCTAAGCCTTATGGTTATGCCGGATTTGGTGAACTATTTGTTTTTATTTATTTTGGTTTAGTTGCGGTACTGGGAACAATTTATGCTCAAACACTATTTTTCAAACCATACTTTCTTGTTTATGCAGTATCAGTAGGATTCTTTGCTTCAGCAATTTTAGTTGCAAATAATTTACGAGATATTGAAAAAGACAATCTAAACAAAAAGATTACTTTGGCTGTAAAAATTGGGGAAAGTAAAACAAGAATTTTATATACATCACTTATGATTCTTCCTTTTATTTTAGTATTCGTTTTATTTATAGTGGCAACAATAAATCCAAATATGGGTATTGGTGCAACTTTGCCTATACAGTTACTAGCTCTTCCATTGGCATATCAATGCATAAAACCAGTGTTAGCAAAAGCCAAAAACAGAGATTTAATTCCAATACTTGTTAAAACTGGTCAAACAGAAATTTTATGGGCATTTCTTGTTGCATTATCGTTTATAACTACTTTTTAATTCTCATCAATCATTTTGTCTTCTTTTTCAGCAGCTCTTGAGATTCTGTTATTTATTCCTTGAAACAATCCAGAAATTGAAGTTGACACCTGATCGCGAGTTCTAGAAAGCACAAAAAGACTTACAATTCCTGAGGTAAGCACTGAAACTAAAAGTAATACAATTCCTCTAAGTCCAACTAAATAGCCCGCAGCAAGAAAGCTAAGCAGGATTAAAAGTCTTAAAAATGTGTATGTAAGAACACTTATCATGAATTAGACACCTGCATAACTATGAAGCCCTGTAACCCAAATGTTGATAACGAAAAAATTGAAAACAATTGCTGCATAACCGGCAATACTTAGCCAAGCAGATTTGCTGCCTTTCCAACCAACAGTTACTCGTGAGTGCAAATAGGCTGCATAAATAATCCAAGTAATAAAGGCCCAAGTTTCCTTTGGATCCCACCCCCAATATCTTCCCCAGGCACTTTCTGCCCAAATCGCACCTGAGATAACGGCAAAAGTCCAGATTGGAAATGCGAATAAAACAATCTTGTAAGAGAACTCATCAATTCTTGCAGCACTTGGAAGAGTTTTGAATTTACCTTTAATCTTTAACAAATAAACAACTGATAAAGCAAAATTAATAGTAAATGCGCCATAAGAAATTATTGCTGCCGAAACATGAATTATTAACCAAGTTGATTTAAGAGCTGGAACAAGTGGTCCACTTTCGGTATAAAGCACTACTACAGCTGATCCCAGTAACAAAATAACTGGAACAATTATAAATATTCCCATCCATTCAATATCTTTTTTCAAAGCAATAATTAAAAATGTAAAAACTATGGCTGTGGCTGAGGCGATTGCAAATTCATACATGTTTCCCCAAGGTGCTCTTTGAGCTGCAATTCCCCTGAGAATTAATCCACCTAATAAAAAGAAACCAATGAGCCAAGTAAGATTCATCGCAATACGTGAAACTCTAGAATTCTTCTTTGACTCAGTTAGGCTAAACGAAAAGAAAATCAGATTTATTGATGATAGAAAAATAGCAAAATAGACCAATAGATTGCTTAGTGAATTAGCACTCATATTGAACGACTCCTTTTCGCTTTTTTCTTTTCAATTCCAAAGCTCTGTAGTACTTTGTCAAGATCTTTGGTGACATCATGACTGTTACTTTTGGAAAGTCCGGCTACTTCTATAACACTAGAACCCTTTTGTGATTTCGGCATCAGCACCCAAATCCTTCTGCGTTGAACCCCTAATCCAAAAAACATTCCAACCATCGCCAAGATTGCGCCAACTAACGCCATAAATTTTCCTGGCTCATAGGCGACTTGGAAAGTCGCGAACTGCTCTACAGCCACGAATTTGATCTCATAACCTGCTGCGGTTTGCCAAGTTTGTCCTGGAACAAGTTCCTTACTTTCTAACTGTGTCATCTTGGAAGTATCCAAACGATAAATACTTTGAGCAATCCCCTCATCTACTCCAAGGTTTCCTTGCCATAAGGACAAAGCCAATTGAGGATTATCAAGTTCAGGAAAAACTGACACTAAACCGTTTACTGGATCAAGTGCTGCTGTTGGAAAGAATTGGGCATTAATTCCTAGTTGGGGATTATTGTCTGCAATTTTTATAACACCAGTAGATGTGAAATTGGCGTCTTGGGGAAGAAATGTTACAGAGTCTGAAAAAATTATCTCTTTTTCTTTATTGATAACTTTAATTCGTGGTGCATAACCATGACCTGTTAGAAAGACTTTTGTGCCATCAATAGTAAAAGGTCTATTAACTAAAACCTTTAAGTCCTCTTCTGTGTTCAAGGTTATATTTGCTTCAAATTTTCTTGGGGCACCTCTTTGATTAATTCCTCTTTCAAAATCAACCACAAAATCATTCAGAGTGAAATAGAAATTAGGCATTCTTGCAATACTAAATAGTTTTCCTGCACGGAAATCATCAAATTGAGTTAAAGTGTTTGCAAATCCATTACCTTCTTTAACAATTATTGTTCCTCTGTAACTAAACAAGGCTCCAAAAGCAAGAGCTACTGTGAGCAATATCAGACTTGCGTGGAAAACTAAATTTCCTGCTTCTCTTGTATAACCTTTTTCAGCAGTTAAGGAGTTACCATTTCTGTTTACTCTCCAACCAAGTTTTTTAATTATTGATTCAATTTCATTAAAGTTAGACTTGTTTATCTTTACTTTTTGAAAACCTGCGAAGCGGTCTATTTCTTTAGGTGGCTTTGGTGGTTTCTCGTTGAAAGATTTCCAATAGACATTTAACCTAGGGATGACGCAACCAATTAATGAGATCATTAACAAAATATAAATAGCGGAAAACCAAAAGGAACCATAAACATCGAATAGACCCAGGGCATCAAATATTTCAGCAAACCTTGGGTTTTCAGTCTTCCAATTGTTTACTTTCAAAATAGAGGCAGTTCTTTGCGGAAGAATTGAACCTGGAATTGCAGCAAGGGCAACTAAAACTAGAAGTAAAATTGCTGTATTCATGCTTGTGAGTTGACGCCAATTCCAACGCAAGAATCCCACAAAGTTCATCGGGGGCAAGGTTGTTTCAGTTCTTTGTTTTGCAGAGATTTGTTTTGTCATAGCACTGGAGTAAATCCTGCGATTAGTACTCTCATTTGAATTGTTACTTCACTCCAAATTCCTGTTGTCAAAAGAATTCCAATAATTATTAGTAGTAACCCACCTATTCTTAAAAATAGCAATTGACGTTTTCTTAACCAGGCCACAGTAGATACTGCCCTTTCGATTACAAAAGTAATCAATAAAAATGGGAAACCCAGTCCAAATCCATAAACAGCAGAAAGTAGTGCACCTCTGCCAACTGTTGCTTGATCAAAAGCTAGAGCTTGAACTGCGGCCAAAGTTGGACCAATACAAGGTGTCCAACCAATTGCAAAAAGAGCTCCTAAAAGTGGCGCACCAATAAGTCCTTGTTTAACGGGGGCATGAAATCTATATTCACGATTAAAAATTTTCCAAACACCTAGATAACTTAACCCTAGGGCAATTACAAATACTCCCATTATTCTTTCAATTAGTAATCCGTATTTAATAAACCAACTACCAATACCTCCAAAAAACATCCCAATACAAACGAAAACAAATGTGAATCCGGCAATGAATAACAAGGTAGCAACTATTGCTTTTGACTTTCTAATAACTTTTGAAGATTCCAATCCAAAGCCTGTAATGAATGAAAGATAACCAGGAACCAATGGCAATACGCATGGGGATAGAAAAGAAATAATTCCAGCACTAAAAGAAAATAGAATGGCAATTAATAAAGAACCTTGGGTAACTGTATTCATTCTTCAACCAAGCTTGAGATAAATCCTTGAAGCAATGCCCTATCTATGGGACCAAGTTGTCTAGCGGCCACTAATCCATTTTTATCAATAAAAACTGTTGAGGGAATTGCATTTGCAGATAAAGATTCTTTAAATCCTAGGAGAAGAATTCCGTCTCTATCGTAAATATTTCTATAAGTTATTCCGAAATTAGAAATAAATTTTTCGGCAGCCACCTTTGAATCTCTTATATTTATTCCGATGAATTCAACACCTGAATCTTTATTCTTTTGATATAAGGCTTCTAATTCTTTTGCTTCTTTTCGACAAGGAGCACACCAAGATCCCCACACATTAATCACCACAACTTTATTCTTAAAATCTTTTAAATCAATTGGTTGATCGTTAAAATCTTTTGCTACTAAAGTTGGTGCTGATTTTCGTTCATCAATTTTTAAAAAGGTTGCTGTTCCATCACCTGAGATAAATCCGGCTTCGCCTGAATTCTGAATTGCAGCATTTGGACTTGCACATGCGGTTAAAAGTAAGAAGCTCAAAATGAACTTCAAATTACGCGCCAGATATTTTGCTGGCATCTTTTAACAAATCTGCTGAAGGTTCTTCGTACTTAACTTCAACTAGTGAATCGTTTTCAAAAACAAATGTGGTAACACTTGCCAAACTGCATTGGCGTCTTCTTGGATCGTGTACAAAAGATCTGCCTTCAGCAGACAATCTGGCAATCCAGATTGGAAGCTGATGTGAAACTAATAAAGCTTCTCTACCTTTAGCGCTATCTCGTGCAGAAAATATTGCTGTTCGCATTCGGTCGGCGACTTTTTTATAAGGCTCCCCCCAAGATGGTTTTATGGGATTTCTTAAGTACCACCAATTTCTGGGATCTCTTAGTGCACCATCTCCAACTGAAACTCTTTTTCCTTCAAATACGTTTTCTGCTTCAATAATTAGTTCTTCCAATTCTGGTTTTAAATTATGACTTAAGGCAGTTGGTTGAGCAGTTTGTTGAGCTCTTTCCAAAGGGGAAGAAACAATTAAAGATAAATCATTATTTTTGAAATACTCTGCGGCACGATCAGCCATCTTTAAACCAAGTTCAGATAATTTGTATCCAGGTAATCTTCCATACAAAACTTTTTCTGGATTAAAAACTTCCCCGTGTCTCATTACGTGGACAAGAGTTCGAGTGGCCATTGGCTTTAATTCTTAGTGTCTACGACGCATTGAACCGCGACGTTTGCTTGGACGCCAAACATTGTCACCGTTTTCAATTGCAGCAAGTCTTAAAGTTTCACCGTGTGCTGCAAGTGCATCTATCAAAACTGACACATTTGGTGATTCAGCTTGTACATCAACTCGTAACCCATGTTCTTGAGCAGCTTGTGCAGTTTGTGGACCAATTACTGCCACAACTGTTGAAGCATGAGGTTTACCAGCAATTCCAACTAAGTTTCGAACAGTGCTAGCTGAAGTAAACAGCACAGCATCAAAGCCACCACTCTTAATTAATTCACGAGTGTGTGCTGGAGGAGGAGCTGCGCGCACTGTTCTAAAGGCAACAATGTCTTCAACTTCCCAACCTTTTGCTTGCATTCCTTCAACAAGTGTTTCTGTTGCAATATCTGCACGAGGTAAGAAAACTCTGTTTATTGGATCAAGTAATTGATCAAACTTTGGCCAAACATCTAATAAACCTTCTGAGTTGTGTTCTTTTGCTGGGAAAAGATCTGGTTTAACACCAAACTCAACAAGGGCATCAATTACGGGTTGTCCAATAGCAGCAACTTTTAATCCAGCAAAAGCTCTGGCATCTAAACCATAATCAATAAATTTATCTCTTACAGCTCTAACTGCATTTGTGCTTGTAAAAACTACCCATTGGAATCTGCCTGAAACTAAACCGTGAACAGCTCTTTCCATTTGTTGTGGAGTTCTTGGTGGTTCCACAGAAATAGTTGGAACTTCAACAGAGACAGCTCCATAAACTGCAAGAAGCTTTTGAAAATCTTCAGCATCTTCCTTGGTTCTTGGAACCAAAACTTTCCAACCAAATAAAGATTTATTTTCAAACCATTGATATTTATCTCGATTGTTTACTAAATCACCGATCACAATAATTCCAGGACCTGATTGTCTTGCCGCTTTTGCTACAACTGGAATATTTTCTAAAGTCGAAACAATTGTTCTTTGATCTGTGGTGCTTCCATCCCTTGTTACAGAAATTGGAGTTGTAGCGTCACGACCACGAGCAATTAATGCACTTGCAATTGCAGGTGCCTTATCTGCGGAATTGATAACCACAATTGGAATTGTTGGATCTAAATGCAGAGACCAGTCAATTGGTTCTGAACCGTTTAAAATGTGAACTTCTTTGCCTCTGTTTGCAAAAAGTGACATTCCGGCATGAGTTGGCACAGCTGTGATTGGTGAAACTCCTGGCACATATTCAAATTCAATTTTTGATTTTGCAAGTGTAGAAACTTCAACCGCTAAATTATCTTCGACAACTGGATCTCCTGCGCAAAGTCTGACAACTGCTGCACCTTCTTTAGCGGCATCAATTGCTAAACGAGCTCTTACTGCAGGTGCCATTGGCACACCGTCTTCATCAACTGCTGCAACAACATCTGCTGTTGGATTTGCATGCGCATTAGCAATGTCCATGGTGTTGACATCAGCAATAATTAATTCAGCTTGCTTAATAGCATTAATGCCACGAAGTGTGATTAATTGCGGATCTCCTGGACCTGCTGCAACATAAATTACTGGCAGCACAATAATTTTTTTCTTAGTCAATTACTTACCTTTCGTTTCTATACAGCTTTGCGTTGTTCGTGAAATGCCAAAATTTGTAATTCTGATGCCAAGTCAACTTTTCTGACATCAACACCTTCTGGAACTGTTAAATAAACTGGAGCAAAATTTAAGACGCTTCTAATTCCTGCTTTTACTAATCGATCACACACTGCTTGAGCACTTTGTTCTGGAGTTGCAACTACACCTAGGCGAGCATTTGTTTCTTTAATTACTTCTTCTAAATCACTTAAGGCATGTACTAGAAGTTCAACAGTTTTTCCCTCAGCACCACATTTAACTTTTGTGCCTATTAAAGTTTGATCTGCATCAACTAAAGCAACGACGCGAAAACCACGTGAACCAAATCCGCCGTAATGAGCAAGTGCTCTGCCCAAATTTCCCACACCCACAATTACTACAGACCAATCATGATTTAGTCCCATTTCACGAGAAATTTGGTAGCGCAAGAATTCCACGTCATAACCAACACCGCGGGTTCCATATGAACCTAAGTGCGATAAATCTTTTCTGAGCATCGCACTGGATACTCCAGTTAAGGCAGCTAATTCTTCAGAGGAAACTCTTATTTGTTGGGCATCTGCTAATTGGCTTAACGCTCTGAAATAGGCAGGGAGTCTTGAAACGGTTGCTTCGGAAATCTTTGGATTTGTGCCACCTTTTAATGATGCTGAGGATTTTGGTGACATATCTACAAAGGTACACATTTGTGCAAAAAAGCACAAATCGTCTCACAAAAAGATGATTTTTAACTCAGTGCTTGGCGCAATCTTTCTGGATCTACTCGCCAATAATCATGGCGTTTGCCGTCAACAAATATGACAGGAATTTCTTCCCCATATTGGTGCATTAATTCAGGGTTGTTTTGGATTTCTTCGACCTCATAGCCCACGTTTAATTCAATACTTACTTGAGCAACGATCTTGATGGCATCAACACAGAGGTGACAGCCTGGTTTGGAAAGAACTTTGATGCGTTTATTGATTTAAATCAGACCCTTTTTAGTGGGGAAAGCTGGCTGAGGGGAAATCAGCCAGCCTCTACGAATGATTCACGCAAGTATTCAGAAACTGCTGCTTCTGGAACACGAAACGATCTACCAACGCGCACTGCTGGCATGGTGCCTGAGTGGACTAGTCGGTAAACAGTCATCTTGGATACTCGCATTGATGAGGCAACTTCTGCCACGGTCAAGAATCTAACTTCGCCTAAAGGTCTTTCTGGGCTTGACGCCATTTCTTGCCTCTTTCTTACACGGTTTAAGACCTTCCCTAAGTCTTAAGTGGCGTGTGGTGCCACGGTAATAGATGACTACTTGTTAGCACAAGAGAGGAGGGGGGTTATTTGAGGGAAGCAGACATGCTAATGGGACCTAAACAAGTCTTGTTACAGAAGTGAATAAGAGATTTTTTAAATGAAACGATCAGCAGGATGAGGATTTAAAGATAACAAAACTTCTTTTGCTTTTCTGCCCGGTAATTTCTTTATTGTTTTCAGCAAAGTGACACGGTTATCACAATGTTCTTTTAAAACTGCGTAAGCTTTTTTACCAATTAATTCAACTAAAGTATCTTTTTCACTTATGTAAACAGGTTCAGTAGCAGTGTGAGCTTCTGTGTCGGAAGAACAATACCAATCCATAGTATGTCCGCCTTCTCCCCAATTTTTTCTTTTGTATTCTTCAATAACAATTACTTGATAATCTGTGTCATCTTCAAATTCTCTTGTTTCATAACTTCTTCTAATCGGTAATTGCCAACAAACATCTGGTTTTGCTTCTAATGGTTTAGCACCTTTAACTAAAGCTAACTTATGTAGTGCACAACCTTGACCTCCAGCAAACTCTGGTGAGTTCATAAAAATACAAGCACCTTCTACAACTCGTGTTTTTTCAACACCGTCTTCTCTCTCAGTCCAACCTTTTTTAGAATTGGCATGTTCATGCTTTTCCCACAAGTCTGGGGTTAACTTTTTAACCCATTTTGAAACTCTTTTTTTATCTCCTGGTTCAGTGAAATGTGCACCGTGAATACAGCAACCATCATTTGGATTTGTTTTCTCAACACCTTTGCAACCTCGACCAAAAATACATTCCCAATTTGAAGTTAACCAAGTTAGATCAGCTTTTATTAACGTTCCTGAGGCTGCTGGATCAACAAATTCAAGCCAAGTTCGGGGTGAATCTTTTAAAATTTCGGTCACAAGCCAGAGCCTACTTGGCTAGTTTCTGGTAAGTGCAAAGTAGTCTTGTTCAATAAGTCACACAAAAAAGAAAGAATATTCCGTGAAACTTGGCATTGTTGGCACCGGCAATATGGGTGAAGCCATCCTCAAAGGCCTGCTCGACAATGTATTAACAAAAAATGATGTGATTTGTGTCGATAAATCCCCTGAAAGCCTGGATCGTATTTCAAAGAAATATCAAGTTCAATGTTCTCTCGATATTGCCCAAATTAAAGACTGTGAAGTTGTGCTTTTAGCAGTTAAACCTCAAAATATGGATGAAGTCTTACCTGAGATGGGCAAGATAATTTCTGCAAATACTTTAATCATTTCTATTGCTGTTGGCATAACTTCTAGTTTTATTGTAAATAAGTTAGGAATTAGTAATGCTGCAGTTGTACGAGCTATGCCTAATACTCCTGCTTTAGTTGGCAAAGGAGTAACCGGTTTGGCAAAAGGTGAATTTGCTACCGATGTTCAATTAACAGCTGCCAAAAATCTATTAGAAGCAGTTGGTCAAGTTGTTGTGGTTAATGAAAACCAAATTGATGTTGTAGCCGCTGCTTCTGGATCTGGTCCTGCTTATTATTTTTATGTCACAGAATTATTAATTGACGCAGCTGTTGCTCATGGTCTAACAAGAGATGTTGCTCAGGTATTAGTTGAAAACACATTTGTGGGATCAAGTGCTTTGTTTGAAAATTCAGATGATGATGTCATTGAATTAAGGAAAAAAGTTACTTCACCAAAGGGAACAACTCAGGCAGCAATTGAATTTTTAGAAAGTAAAGATTTAAAAAGTATTTGGCAAAATGCGTTAGGTGCTGCTATTAAAAGAGCTGAAGAGATAAGTAAGAACTAAATTATTCTGCAGCGCTATTTACAGGTGGCGCATCTGGAAGTGGTTGTTTTGCTTCCCCAGTAAATGTAAACACTCTGGTGTCAGAAGTTTTCTTATCAGCATTAGCTGCTTCACCTTCAACACCAACTACGACAAGGTTTCCAGCAGTTAATTCGCCAAACAAAATCTTTTCACTCAACACATCTTCAATTTCTCGTTGAATTGTTCGTCTCATAGGTCTTGCACCCAAAGACTGGTCATAGCCCTTATCCACAAGCAATTCTTTAGCTTGATCAGTCAAAATCAGACCCATGTCTTTGTCTTTCAATCTGTCATCAAGGGAAGTGACCATTAGATCAACAATTTGTAAGATTTCTGGACGTGTCAATTGGTGGAACACAATCACATCATCAAGTCTGTTTAAGAACTCTGGACGAAAGTGTTGTTTAAGTTCTTCGTTAACTTTTAGCTTCATACGGTCATAGCTTCCTTCAAGGTCATCGCCCATTGAGAAACCAAGTCCTACACCTTTTGAAATATCACGACTTCCCAGGTTTGTGGTCATGATGATTACAGTATTTTTGAAATCCACCATGCGGCCTTGAGAATCAGTTAATTTACCATCTTCCAAGATTTGCAATAGTGAATTGAAAATATCTGGATGAGCTTTTTCTACTTCGTCGAAAAGCACAACGGAGAATGGCTTACGACGAACTTTTTCAGTTAACTGTCCGC
>SXYE01000041.1 GCA_005789325.1 Actinomycetota bacterium | reverse complement strand
GTGCCCATGGGAATTTTGGCATTACTAGTAATAAATCGCAATCTAAAACGAAGCATTGAACCCAAAGCTCCACCTAGGGCAACTGCAAAAAGTGTGGGAACTGTTTCGTTCATCTGTCACTTCTTTGTTCTGATTTTTTTAGTGCATAACTTGTTGCTACATAGCAAGCACCAAAAGTAGCAATGACGTAAAGAATTGTGAATGACCAATTAAAGGTTTGAATTTGCCAAGAAGTTTCCAGCATGAATGTTGAAAAAGTTGTGAATCCTCCCAAGACTCCAACGACCCAGAAATGCCAAACTTCTAACGAATGTTTTTTATTTCCTGCAATAAAACCAATTGCTAAGCATCCCACAATGTTTATCAATAGTGTGGGCCAAGCAAATCCTTCATTTCCTAATGGAAGTCTTCCTAGAGAATCATCTAAACGAACTGAAATTATCCAACGCAAAACACTGCCAATTGCTCCACCAAGTCCAACTAAGACATAAGCAGAAGTAATCATGTAGATAACAGTAAGGCTTTGTCAGGATAAAGATAAGCAATTGGCACAATATGTCCTATGCCTACTTATCAATATGCGTGTAGTAATTGTGATCATGAATTTGAAGTAGTGCAATCTTTTTCTGATGCTGCAATTGAAAAATGTCCTGAATGTGAAGGTCCGGTAAGAAAGAAATTTGGTGCTGTTGGTGTGGTTTTCAAAGGATCTGGTTTCTATCGCACAGATTCAAGAGAAAAGAAGAAATCTGAAGATAAACCTAAGAAAGATGACAAAGCTAAAACTCCTGAGAAAACAGCGGCTAAAAAGGAAACCAAGGCTGAGGCAAAACCAGCCAAACCCAAAACTGATAAGTAGTTATCCACAATTTAGAAAAGTGTTAAGCAAAAACTTTTCAAATCCTTTATTTTTAAAGGATGCAAATACCAAGAATCCATATTGAAAAATCTGATTTAATAACACTTTTTCGAATCTATCGAAAAACTATTGCCTATTGCCTCATAGCAATTGTGGCTTATTCCATTGTTGATAAAGCTGCCAATAATTTTGCCACTAAACCAGTAGTTGTAGCCAGCAAAGATATTGCAGCTGGCACATATCTAACTAGTTTGGATTTAAAAGAAACTAGAATTCCAATTTCTGCTATTTCTAAAAATGTTTTAACCAAAGAACAACTAATTGGTCGAATGTTAGCCTCAAATATTGCTGAGAATGAACAATTAACAAATTCTCGAGTCCTTGCCACAAACCAAGTTATTTCTAATCAAAGAGTTGTGGGAGTAAGAGTCATTGATAGTGAAGTTGCCTCAATTCTTAAACCCGGAGCCTTAATTGATGTGGTCAGAATTAGTAATTCAAATGGGCTTTACGGCTCAGTGATTGCTCGAGATGTATCAGTTGTGGCTATTGCTAGTAAAAAATCATCTTTTGGATCAAGTGCTGGATCTGTTGTGATGGTTTCAACCAATAATGACACTGCAGTTACTTTGGCAATAAATTCAGGCGAAAAACTTACTGTTTTATTGCACTAAAGATATAGACAACTACAAGATGAATTAGGCTTGAATTTGTTAGAAGAGCCTTAGCCCTCGTAGCTCAACGGATAGAGCGACTGCGTCCTAAGCAATAGGTTGGGGGTTCAATTCCCTCCGAGGGCACATTTTATTTTCTGAAATACCATCTTTTATTTAAATTCGGGTCTAAGATTTATTTCATGTTTGATTTGGGAATGGCAGATGGATGGCAACAATTAGTTGTAATTTTTAACACTGTCTTAGCCGCTCTACTTGGATCAATTATTGGTTATGAAAGAGATCGTGCCGGAAAATCTGCCGGACCAAGAACCATGGCTTTGGTTGCAGCAGCAGCTGCACTTGTAGTAACAATTGGTGCCTTAGTTGATATCAATACTCAATTTGGTGATCCAACAAGAGCAATGCATGCGATCATGACTGGTATTGGATTTCTTGGTGCAGGATTAATTTTTTCTAGAAAAAAATCTGGTGTTAGTGGTGTAACAACTGCAGCAACAGTTTTTGCAACAGCAGCAATGGGTTGTGCGATTGGTTTAGGATTTCAATTGGCAGCTGCTGCGATGACTTTAGTGGTGGTTGCAATTCTTAGATCAACTCATGTCTTGGAAAGAACACTTCATTCCAATGAAGATGATGATCATTAATTAGGTGTAGTCAACTCTTCCGTAAGAAACTCTTTTTGCATAAATATTTGTTTTAGCTAATCTCAAACCTGGGCGTCTGGCATGCCAAATCTTTCCATCCCCTGCATAAATTGCTACGTGATACACAGTGCCTTTTTTGTTATGAAAGAAAACCAAATCCCCAACTAGTAATTCTTCTTTAGTTATCTTTGGTGTTTCGCGTCTCATATCTCTTGAAGTTCTGCCAAAAGTTACACCAACTGGTTTCATGGCATAAAGCACAAAACCGGAACAATCAAATCCACTGGTGGTAGTTCCACCGCGTCTATAACGAGTTCCCTTAACACTTGCAGCCCTTGATAAAACTTTTGAAACTTTTGCTGCTCTTTCAGTTGCAGCATCTAAATCACCGTCAATGACAACATCTTCAGGTTTTACTTCATCAGCAGAGTTATCTTCAATAACTCCTTCTTCTTTAGCAGGAGTATCACTTTCTTCTCTATTTATTGCTTCAAATAATGCTTTCCATCCAGCAGGTCCAAGTGTTGTTCCATCATCAATGTCGCCCTGTACTTCATAAAATTCTGCAATTGCAGCAGTTGTTGCTGGTCCGTATTTTCCGTTTGCAACTGGTATTGGATAACCAAGTTTGATTAAAGCTTGTTGAACTTTTTTAACTGCACTATTTTCAACACCACGAGTTAATTTAGATATGCCTGGATAATCAGGAATTTCATCAGCAAATGAAGGTGTGGCATAGCCAGTAGCTATTAATAATGTTGCCAACGTGCTGATAAATAGTTTTTTCATCACCAACCCAAAATAACATGCAAAGGAGAATTTCTGGCTATATATATAGTCATAACTGTGATTGGAGTGACCAGAGTCTCATTCACTTATGTGGCGAGTTTGTGTGAAATTGGTTCAACTCCTAATCTATAGCCATGCCTAGTGTGATGTGGTTTCGTCGAGATCTTCGACTTCATGATCATCCTGCATTAAATGCTGCGATCGAATCTGCTTTTCATGATGGTGATGGACAAGTTGTGGCATTGTTTAATATCGATCCAAAAGTATTTGATGATGCAGGAACTCCTCTTCAGGCTTACCAAAATGCATCACTTGAATCTTTAAATAAATCACTTAACGAAAATCTTCTTATTAGATATGGAGATCCAAAGAAAGTTTTAATTGAAGTTGTTCAAGCAAGTAAAGCAAAAACTGTTCACATCTCAGAAGATTTTGAACCATATGGTCGTAAAAGAGATTTTGAAGTTGAAAAAGAACTAGCGAAAATAAATGTTTCGCTTATCAGAACTGGCTCTCCCTATGCTGTTGCCCCATTTAGGGTGACAAAAGATGATCAAACTCCTTATCGAGTTTTCACACCCTTTTATAGATCTTGGCTGAAACATGGGTGGAGAAAGCCAGCAGAAAAGTTTAAAAAAACACCTCCTTGGTTAATGCCTTTACCAAGTGAAGCTTTACCAAAAGTGAATCCTGAAATAGAAATACCAAAAGCTGGTGAAGAAAATGCTTTACAAATGTTTGATAAATTCTTAAAAACTGCCATTCATGGTTATGACGTAAATCGAAACAGGCCTGATTTGAATGGGACTTCCAAGTTAAGTATTCCGCTTCGATTTGGTGAAATTCATCCCCGCACTATTTTGATTGAATTAGATGAAACAAAAGATCATGACACTTTTCGAAAAGAAATATGCTGGCGAGAGTTTTATGCTGAAGTCTTAGCCACTGCTCCTGAGAGTGAAACAAAATCTTTAGACCAAAAATGGGAATTAATGGGCTGGGATCAGGAACCAGATTTTGAAGAAAGACTCAAAAAATGGCAAGAAGGAAAAACTGGTTTTCCTATTGTTGATGCAGGTATGCGACAACTCAAACAATCAGGTTGGATGCATAACCGAGTAAGAATGATTGTTGCTTCGTTTTTGGTAAAAGATTTACACATTCACTGGATTCATGGTGCTCAATGGTTTATGAAACATTTACTTGATGGCGATATTGCAAGTAACTCTCATGGTTGGCAATGGACTGCAGGTTGTGGCACAGATGCTTCTCCTTATTACAGAATTTTTAATCCGATGATGCAAGCAGAAAAGTTTGATCCAAATGGTGAATATGCTCGTAAATGGATTCCTGAATTAAAACATTTACCAGGTTTATCAATTCACACTCCTTGGGATCAACCAGATGGTTACCTCAATGATTACCCACCAAGAATGGTTGATCATGCAGCAGAAAGAGAAGAAACTTTAAGAAGATATAAAGCAAGTAAGGGAGAAAAAGTTATTAAGGAGAAATTCTCTCGATAGTCCAGTTGTTTGCTTTTTTAGTAAATCTGATTCGATCATGCAATCTAGAAGGTCTTCCTTGCCAAAATTCAATACTTTCTGGTTTAACTAAATATCCTCCCCAATGACTTGGCATGGGAACATTTTCTGGATATTTGTCCATAAATTCTTTTACTTTTACTTCTAATTCTTCTCTGTTTTTTATTACTTTAGATTGATCACTTACCCAAGCACTAATTCTTGAACCATAAGGTCTGGTTTGAAAATAAGAATTTGAATCTTGCATGCTAATTTCTTCAGCTTTACCTTTAACGATAACTTGGCGATGTTGTGGTAACCAAGAAAATAACAATGAGCAGTGAGGATTATGTTTTAGATCTGTAGCTTTATCAGAAGTTTTGTTGCTAAAAAATATGAATCCGTTTTCATCAGCAGACTTTAATAAAACGTTACGAGCTGAAGGTTGTCCTTGTTTGTTAACTGTGGAGAGCACCATTGCATTTGGTTCAGGGACATCGTTGTTGATTGCATCTTGTAGCCAGAGATTGAACTGCTCAAATGGGTTGTGGGTTATGTCACTTTCATTTAGTTCACCTTGTTCATAGGAAACTCTTAAGGATTCAAACCACTTCGAGGAATCAGTCATAACCCGATTCCACCATGTCCAAACGTTTAGGCAAAGATAGAGCCATAGCGACTCCTCAAAAAGAAGGTATGAAATGCCAGATTTTGTTCCCGGTCTAGAAGGAATTGTTGCGTTTGAAACAACAATTGCTGAACCAGATCGTGAAGGTGGCGCACTTCGTTATCGCGGAGTAGACATTGAAGATTTAGTTGGTCGTGTTTCATTTGGTCCTGTGTGGGGACTATTAGTTGATGACAATTTTTCTCCAGGATTACCAATTCCAGATGTGCATCAAATTCCTTTTAGAACTGGTGATACCCGAGTAGATGTACAAAGTGCTGTGGCTCAACTTGCTGCTCGTTGGAAATTAAAACCGATGTTAGATATTGATCATGTTCAAATTAGAGAAGATTTAGCAAAAACAACAGCTGCAACTTTAATGTATGTTGCACAATCTGCTCGTGGAGATCAAACTCCTGTTAGTGAAGAACACATCACAAATTCAAAAACCGCCGTTGAAAGATTTATGAAGAGATGGCGCGGTGAACCAGATCCAAAGCACATCAAGGCAGTTGATGCTTATTTTGTTTCCGCAGCAGAACATGGCATGAATGCTTCAACATTCACAGCACGCGTAATTGCTTCAACCGGGGCAGATGTTGCAGCAGCAATTTCTGGCGCAATTGGTGCAATGAGTGGTCCTTTGCATGGTGGAGCACCAAGTCGTGTGTTGCACATGATTGAAGATATTGAAAAAGGAATAGATCCAACTACTTACATAAAGAAATTACTTGATTCAAAAGAAAGATTAATGGGATTTGGTCACCGAGTTTATCGAGCACAAGATCCAAGAGCCAAGGTGTTAAGAAGAACTGCTAAAGAATTAGGTGCTCCTCGCTATGAAATAGCAGAAGCTTTAGAAAAAGCTGCGTTGAAAGAATTACATGAAAGACATCCTGAGCGCGTATTAGAAACTAACGTTGAATTCTGGGCTGCCATTGTTTTGGATTATGCCCAAGTTCCAGCAAACATGTTTACTTCGATGTTTACCTGTGCTCGTTTAGCTGGTTGGTCAGCACACATCTTGGAACAAAAAAATACTGGCAAACTTGTTAGACCTTCAGCCAATTACATTGGTAAAGGCCCAAGAGGTGCTGAAACTGTGGCAGGTTTTTCAGATAAAATAACTCCTTCTTACTAGCCTTATGGAAAAGTCAGTTCCCAATTTAGTAATTCCTCCAGAGTTAAAGCCAAAAGATTTAAGATTTGGTTCAGGTCCTTCCAAAATCAGAGCAACTCAATTAGCAGCTTTAGTTGCTTCTAATCCTGGTTATTTAGGAACTTCTCATAGACAAAAAACTGTGCGCGATGTTGTTAAATCTTTAAGAGAAGGTTTAAGCCAATTATTTAATTTACCCGAGGGTTATGAAGTAGTGATTGGAAATGGAGGCACTACTGCTTTTTGGGATGCAGCCATATTTAGTTTGATGAAAGACAATGCTCAATTTTTATCATTTGGTGAGTTCTCAAATAAGTTTGCAGTAGCTGCAAAAGCTGCTCCTTTTTTGAAAAATATTGACATCATCAAATCAGAACCAGGTGATGCCCCTGATTACAAACCAAGTGATGAATTTGATGTTTATGCCAGTGCTCATAATGAAACAAGTACTGGTGTGATGAAAGAAGTCAAGAGACCATCAAATAAGGGTTTGCATTTAATTGATGCCACCTCAGCTGCTGGTGGAGCAATGGTTGATCCTAAAGAATTTGATGTTTACTATTTTGCTCCCCAAAAATCTTTTGGTTCCGATGGTGGATTCTTTACCGCACTAATGAGTCCTCAGGCCATTGAAAGAATTGCTGAGATTAAAACTTCTGGAAGATGGATTCCCCCATTCTTGGATTTAAGTATTGCTCTTGAAAATTCTCGATTACAACAGACTTATAACACCCCAGCTTTGGCAACTATTCATATGTTTGAAAATCAGGTTTCTTGGTTTAACCAACAAGGTGGTTTAGCTTGGTCAAGTAATAAATCAAAGCAATCATCTGATCATCTTTATAATTGGGCAATAGATCGAGAGTTCACTAAACCTTTTGTTGAAAGACCAGAATTGCGTTCTAATGTGGTAGCAGTTATTGATTTTATTGAATCAATTGATGCGATACAAATTTCAAATATTTTAAGAGCTAATGGAATTGTTGATACAGATTCATATAGAAAATTTGGTAAAAACCAAATTAGAATTGGTGTTTTTCCTTCAGTTGAATTAAGTGATGTGCAAGCATTAACTAATTGCATTGACTGGATTGTGGGAAATCTCTAGTTATTTTTTCTTCAGCTTTGTACCATAAATGGGATAGTTTAACTTCACTTTAGGGATAGTCTTCGCCAAGTGACCTTACTTGACTCCGAGATCAAACAGCGACGCCTTGATTTTGGATTGTCAGTAAAAGCGTTAAGAAAAAAAGCTGGCCTAAGTCAAGAAAAATTAGCACAGATTGCCGAGATTGATCGCAAATCTATTTCTCGTATTGAAAATGGTCGACTTTCACCTTCAGTTGATATTTTGTGGGCAATTGCTGATGCTTTGAAAAAGGAAGTTTATGAGTTGTTTTTACCCATGGCCCACGGGTTAGTTCCTAGAGAGCTTGAATTAAAGCCGCTATTACAAGACCAAATAACACAAGCAGTGTGACTAATCTTCTGGTTCGAAAGTTCATGCTTTAACCCTACTCATTGGTTGTTTGTATACTTTGAACATGTCAACAAAACTCACTGCTTACGAAAAACAAGAAATCTTTGGGTCCTTTGATCCAGATGTTCACAATGAGGAAGTTAAATCTCGTTGGGGAAATACCGATGCTTATAAACAATCAGCAAAAAAGACTGCTAATTACACAAAAGAGGACTTTGCCCAAATGAATCTGGAGTCAGATTTCATTGTTCAAACATTTAAGAATTTGATGGAAAAGCAAACCTCACCAGAAAGTTCTGACGCGAAAGAAGCAGCAGAAGCTCATCGTCAACACATAACTAAATGGTTTTATGACTGCACCTACGAAATTCATGCAAATCTTGCTCAGATGTATTTGATGGACGAAAGATTCAAAGAAAACTACGAGAAACATGCCCAAGGACTAGCTCAATTTATTCATGATGCGATCATTGCCAACTCAATGGATAATGTTTAAATGAGCGAATATCAAATAACAAGTTGGCGTGTAATACCTTCCATGGTGGTAGCCCGTGAAGGTGAAAAAACTGTTAAAGCACAATTACCAATGAGATTTCAAGAAGCAATCGATGAAGCAGCCATGAGAATGGGCGAAGCCGATGCTGATTCATACATGAACGGCTGGACACGATCTGAATGGATTTCCATGGATGGAGATCCGGCTACAATAGTAGAACAAGTTGTTGCTGGAATAGAGAATGATTTCTCCGAGGCTCGCCTCGCTGCAGTGCTTGATGAATTAGGACCAAAACAAAACTAATTGTCATCACTTGGAGAAAAACGTGTCAAATATTTATGAACTATTAGATCAAGGTCAAACTTTAATAGGTGATGGTGCCATGGGCACCATGTTGCAAGAATCAGGGTTAACAGATGGTGGCGCACCTGAATTATGGAATGTGGAACAACCAGACAAAGTAGCTGAGATTCTTGATCAATATGCCAAAAATGGTGCCAATCTTTTAACTACTAATACTTTTGGTGGAACTAAACCAAGATTACAAATGCACCAATTAGAAGAACGAGTATTTGAATTAAACAAAGCAGCTGCTGAGTTAGCTAAAAAAGTTGCAAGCAAATATCCAAATTGTTTTGTAATGGGTGATATTGGTCCAAGTGGTGAATTAATGGAACCAATGGGCACATTAACAATTGATGGGGCAAAAGAAATATTTGCTGAACAAATCAAAGGTTTAGTAGCAGGTGGTGTTGATGGAATTTTGATTGAAACCATGAGTGATTTAAGTGAAGTTGAAGCTGCAGTAAAAGCTGCTCAAGAAGTAGCACCTGGTTTACCAATTGCTGTTACTTTTTCATTTGACACAAATTTAAGAACCATGATGGGTGTTAAACCTGAAATGGCTGTTAAAGCAATTTCAGCATTAGGGGTAAGACTCATTGGTGCTAATTGTGGACGTGGTACAGATGAAATGAAAATCATTGCTCAAGAATTAACTTCAGCAAGACAACCTGGCACATTTATCATGACTCAATCAAATGCAGGTTTACCAAAACTGCAGGGGGATGAATTTATTTATGATGGCACCCCAGAAGAAATGGCCAAGTATGCTCAAGAAATGAAATCATTTGGCGTGAAT
>SXYE01000040.1 GCA_005789325.1 Actinomycetota bacterium | reverse complement strand
TTAGGCTCCTTGAATTATGGTGCCAATATTTTTACCGGCAACAGCTTTGGCAATGTTGCCATCTTCTAATAAATTAAACACTACGATTGGTAAATTGTTATCACGACATAAACTTATTGCTGTTGCATCAGCTACTTTTAATCCTTTTTGCAAGACTTCGTCATAGGTCAATTTGTCGAATTTAACGGCACCAGGATTTTTCCTTGGATCAGAGTCATAAACTCCATCTACACCTTTGGCCATCAACACAACCTCGGCACCAATTTCTAAAGCTCTTTGCGCTGCTGTTGTATCAGTGGAAAAAAATGGTGCTCCAAGTCCAGCGCCAAAAATTACGACTCTTCCTTTTTCTAAATGTCGAATTGCTCTGCGCGGGACATATGATTCTGCAACTTGGCCCATGGTGATTGCTGTTTGCACTCTGGTTTCAACTTTTTGTTTTTCTAGAAAATCTTGTAGAGCTAAACAGTTCATAACTGTTCCAAGCATTCCCATGTAATCTGCGCGGGCTCTATCCATACCGCGCTCAGATAACTGTGCGCCGCGGAAATAATTGCCACCGCCAATTACCACAGCAACTTGGGCGCCATCTTGAACAACTTCAGCAATTTGTCCGGCAATACTTGAAACAACGTCTGGATCAACACCTAATGCTCCACTTCCGGCAAATGCTTCGCCAGAAAGTTTTAGCAGGACGCGTCCATAACGTTTCGACATTTAGCTTTGGCCAACCTTGAATCTGGCAAACTGTTTAACGCTCACTCCATTTTCTTTTAAGTGTTCAGCAATAGTTTTTTTATTGTCTCTGACCCAAGCTTGTTCTAATAAGCAAAAGTCTTTGTAGTAAGAACCGACTCGACCTTCAACAATTTTTGTGATTGCAGCTTCTGGTTTTCCTTCTTCACGAGCTGTTTGTTCAGCAACACGTTTTTCAGATTCAATTACTTCTGCTGGCACACTTTCGCGAGTTAAATAAATTGGAGCCATTGCAGCAATTTGTTGGGCAACATCTTTGGCAACTTGTTCATTTTCCTTGTCTAGTTGCACCATCGCCCCAACACCTGCTGGAAGTGAAGGATCTGGTTTGTGTAGGTAGACAGAAACATATCCTCCTGAGAATTGGGCAAATCTTCTTATTTCTACTTTCTCACCCATAAATGCATTTGCTTCATCTAATAACTGTTTCACTGATTTTCCATCGGATTCAATACTCATTAGTGCATCAACATCTTTAGGTTTGTTGCTCAAAATCAAATTAGCAACCTTATCTCCTAATTTGATGAAATCATCAGTCTTTGCCACGAAGTCTGTTTCACAGTTAACTTCAACAAAAGCACCATCGGTCTTATTGCTAACTAAACCTGAAACTATTCCTGCAGAAGCATTACGACCTTCACGCTTACCAACATCTTTGGCACCTTTAACTCTTAAGAGTTCAACGGCTGCATTGAAATCGCCATTAGTTTCATCCAAGGCTTTCTTGCAGTCCATCATGCCTGAGCCAGTTTTTTCGCGTAACTTCTTTACATCTTCTGCAGTGTAGTTTGACATTTTGCTTTTATTTTCCTATTCGAGTTTTAGTTAGTTACTTTTCTTCAGGTGTTGCAGGAGCTACTGCTTCTGCGACTGCTTCTGTGTTGCCAGCTAGTAATTCTTTTTCCCAGTCAGCTAAAGGTTCAGCAATTACTCCTGCTGCATCAGCATTCTTAGTTGAACGAAGTTGCAAACCTTCTGCCACTGCATCTGCAATTACTCTTGTTAAAAGAGATATTGATCTGATTGCGTCATCGTTTCCTGGAATTGGGAAGTTAACTTCATCTGGGTCACAGTTTGTGTCAAGAATTGCTACAACCGGGATTCCTAGTTTGCGAGCTTCATCCACAGCAATTTGTTCTTTTTTGGTATCAATAACCCAAAGCACACTTGGTACTTTGGTCATATCTCTAATACCACTTAAAACTGAATCTAATTTATCTTTTTCGCGACGCATCATTAAAAGTTCTTTTTTGGTATAACCAGAACTGGTGTCGTCAAAATTGATTAATTCAAGTTCTTTTAGTCTTTGAATTCTTTTTTGAATGGTGCCAAAGTTTGTAAGCATTCCACCAAGCCAACGCTGGGTTACAAATGGCATTCCCACTCTTTTTGCTTGCTCATGAATTGCTTCATGTGCTTGGCGTTTTGTGCCAACGAACATGATTGAGCCACCGCGAGCAACAGTGTCTTTGATGAATTCGTATGCCTTATCAATAAAGGCTAAGGATTGAGTTAAATCGATTACATAAATGCCATTGCGTTCAGTCAAGATGAAACGTTTCATCTTTGGATTCCAACGACGGGTTTGATGCCCGAAGTGAACACCTGACTCAAGCAATTGGCGCATTGTTACTACGGCCATGAAAATGTCCTTCTTCTGCTTATTTAGTTTTTACTTAAACAAGCTGTTTGGTTGTTTTGAATTAATCAATTTGATTAATTCACCTGACATCCGCTCATTTGCATTAGCGCTACAAGATTTCTGTAGACCGTGCCCGCAAGTGGTCTGGGGTGAATTTCTTCCAGCTACCGGATGTGCGAAGTCACCTGAATT
>SXYE01000039.1 GCA_005789325.1 Actinomycetota bacterium | reverse complement strand
TTGGCCCACAGGCATAAATCTTTAAAACACCTGGGCTAAGAGGAGTGATCTCAACTAATTCGCGCCTTTTAGTGTCATATAACTTCATGTGGCTAGCGTAGTTGAAAACTACTAATTAGCATGAGCAACCAACTTCTATTGTTTGTTTCACTTTTGTGTAGCGATAGTAGGCGTAATCGTGGTGAATTTGATAACCCAAAGACTCATAGAGTCCGACTGCCGGCAAGTTTGATTTAAGCACCTGTAAAGCAATTATCTTGTGACCTATTTTGAATACTTCATTACTCAAAGCCAACATGATTGATTTAGCTAACCCTTTTGATCGATGATTTTCATCAACCCAAACTGTTGTCACCATGGCTAACTCTTGAGATGCTGAAACTCTTCCCGTAGCAATAATCTTATTTTTTTCATCAACTATTGATGCAAATCTGACAAAACTTCCACTGACCAATAATTCTTTACTTAATCTGGGTGATTTAGTTTCAGCAGCCATAACAGCGTCAAACCATTTACTACTTAGTTCACTTTCAATTATTACTTGAGCTTGATTTGATTCAACAGTGTTAGCGATCATATAAAGAGCGTGTGCCACTTCAACAAAATTATTTCTAGCTAAAGCCTCATCAAAAGCCCCAGGTTTTGGAGACTGAACTATTGCTGCAGCTTTCTTAGTTTTATACCAATCAATAATTTTCAATAAAGATTCATCAGCAGAATTTTCAGGCCTACCATCTAAGCGACAAGAATTTGCTCTGGCTGATTCATTACCCGAAAATCTTAAAACCCAGTCACCTAAACTTTCTGTTTCCAAAGGAACCCAAGTACCTTCAGAATCTCGTTGCAGATCAAGGCAACCAATTTCAGGTTCGACAACTTTTGCGGCAATGATTTTTCCTGAAATAACATCTTGAAAGGAATCATCTTTTTTTCTGATCTTGATAATCCCAACAGGCCAGTCGCCACTCCAGGAAACCAATTGACCCAAGACATCAGTCAAGCCTTCCTCAGTTAAATAGCGAACGCTTACGCGTCGACCTACATCTGAAGGGCTAATTCTTAACCTGCCGATTGTGGTCATACGAGAAAAATTGTTCCTTTCAGATACTCTTTACATATAAATAGTAGAGATGAAGTAGTTTTGTCTTACTTTCCCAAGTAGAGGAGTCCAAGCGTGACCTACATTATCGCCGAACCATGCATTGATATCAAAGATAAATCATGCATAGAGGAATGTCCGGTTGATTGCATATATGAAGGTGAACGCATGCTTTACATCCATCCTGATGAATGCGTTGACTGCGGAGCTTGTGAACCCGTTTGTCCAGTCGAAGCAATTTATTACGAAGATGATGTTCCAGAAAACTTTAAAGATTACTCTGCTTCAAATGCTGCATTCTTTTCAGAAATCGGTTCGCCAGGAGGCGCAGCAAAATTAGGCATGACAGCAAATGATCCTGCTGTTATCAAAGCTATTCCACCAAAGTCTAAGTAAAAAACCGTGAGTAATCAAAAACTGGTTTATCTTGGACCACCAGGAACTTTTACTCACGCAGCAATTGATTTGATGACTGTTCCCTGGAGTGGGGAAATTGTTGCAGAAAAAGAAGTATCTGATGTTGTTTTTGCTGTTGAATCAGGAAGTGCTGATGCAGGTTTAGTTCCATTAGAAAATTCTGTTGAAGGCGATGTCTTAAGCACACTGGATGAATTAATATTTCGTGCTGCACAATGTTTCATAAACGAAGAAATAGTTGTACCAATTTCTTTTGTGCTCGCAGTTCCATCATCCACCAAGAATGCACCGGTGACAAAAGTTTTAACCCATCCACATGCAGCTGCACAATGTAAAGAATTTATCAAAGCAAATAAAATTGAAGTTGAATTCACTGCTTCCACAGCTGACGCTTGTCGCATTGTTGCTGAAAGAAAAGAAGCAGGTTTAGGCGCAATTGCTGCTACAAAAGGTGCTGACACTTTTGGTTTGTTTGTTAAGCAAACCAGACTGGAAGATTTTGCTGGTGGAAAAACCAGAATGGCTTTGATTTCTCGTAATCTTTCTTCCCCAACTGGTCATGACAAAACCACATTGGTTATTACTCCTGTGGCTGATCGAAATGGTCTTTTATCAGACATCCTGACCTGTTTTGCCAAAAGAGATATTGGTTTAACTTCAATTAGTTCTAGACCCTTAAAAACACGTTTAGGTGAATACACTTTTATGGTTTCAGCACGAGGACATATTGGTGAACCAACTTTGCAAGCAGCAATTATGGATGTCAGTAATTTAGGAGCTGCAGTTAAAGTTCTAGGTTCATACCCAATGAATCCAGAAATTAGTTCTGCAAGAGTGGGCGAATCCTTACCGCCAGGCAGTGTTACCTCTGATGTGTTAAAAGAATGGGTTGAGCGTTTAGTAAAAGCTGCAACCGAAGTTCCACGTTAATTAATCAATAATTCTTATGAATATTTCAATTGTCGGCTTAGGCCTAATCGGTGGGTCAATTGCTCAAGGATTAAAAAGCAAACACCAAATCACCGGTTTTGATCCTGATAAAAATACTCAAGCAGCAGCAAGTAAAGCCAGCATCAATATGGCAAATGATTTATCGACATTAGTTAAAGATGCAGAGCTGGTAATTGTTGCAGCCCCCACAAAACAGAGTGAAGAAACATTAAAAGAATTAAAGAAGATAAATTACACAGGCATTGTCACAGATATCTGTTCTGTTAAGGCTTCTTTATTAGTTGCAGCACAGGGTTTGAATTATGTCGGATCTCATCCCATGGCTGGATCTAATGAAGCAGGATTTAATAGTGCTAGTAAAGATTTATTTAAAGATGCACCTTGGGCAATCTCAGTTGTAAGTGAAACAAATAAAGATGCACTCATTGAAGTTATAAATATAATTTCTGAATTAGGCGGCTTTGTAGTTCCAGTTGATCCACATGAACACGATGAATCAGTAGTTTTGAGTAGTCATCTTGCCCACGTTGTGGCATCTGCATATGCCAAGAGTGTGGCCGAATCTGAATTTGCTCAATTAGCACAATTATTAGCCGGTGGAAGCTTTAGAGATTTAACTCGAGTAACAACTTCTCCGGCAGAAAGAACTGCAGAAATTGTGTGGCCTAATAGAAAATCTTTATCAAGAGTTGTGGAAAATTTGGGAGAAAATTTAGCTAAATTACAAAACTTGCTAGACCAGGGAAGTCAAGCAGACATCGAAAAGTTTCTGTCCTCAGCTAGTTCCTTAAGAACTATTTCAGATGCAACTATGGCCAAGGTGAAAAACAAGCAAGGAAATAAAGTAATTTCAAGAACAGATGACTTAGTTAGTGATTTCTTAAAATACTCAAAATCTAGAGTTATTGCCTCAGATTTTCAAATCACAAGCAATGAAGTTAGTTACTTAGTAAACGAAATTTAGTTTTTGTGCAGGACTGAATTAAGTCCGCCCCAACTACCAGTTCTTACTTGAGCTTCAATTGCACCTGTTTGAGAATTTCTCCTGAAGAGCAGATTATTTCCACCAGATAATTCTTTGGCTTTAACAATTTTTGTATCAGGCAAAATAACTTTTGATCCTGCAGTTAGATAAAGACCAGCTTCAACAACACAGTTATCGCCCAAACTGATTCCCAATCCTGCATTTGCACCAATTAAACATTTTTCGCCAACACTTATGACTTCTTGTCCTCCACCAGAAAGAGTTCCCATAATCGAGGCACCTCCACCAATATCTGATCCATCTCCCACCACAACACCAGCAGAAATTCTTCCTTCCACCATTGAAGTTCCTAAAGTTCCAGCATTGAAATTAACAAAACCTTCATGCATAACTGTTGTGCCAGAAGCAAGATAAGCACCTAAGCGAACTCGATCTGCATCTGCAATGCGCACACCACTTGGCACTATGTAATCCAACATTCGTGGAAATTTGTCAACCGAAAATATAGTTAAATGTGTTCCAGATTTTTTTGCACTAGATCTAACTTGTTCTACTTTTTCTGGCAAAACTGGTCCAATTGTGGTCCAAGCAACATTATTAAGAATTGCAAAAATTCCTTCAAGATTAATTGTTCTTGGTTTTGCTAAACGGTGAGAAAGTAAATGCAGACGCAAATATGCATCTTCAACACTTTCGGCTGGCTTAGATAAATCTTTAATAACTGTTTTGACAACCTTTAATTCACTTCCTCTAACTAAATCTTTTCTTTCATGAGAGGTGGCATCAAGAATTTGGATAGGCGAGGAACTTAAAGCTGGGTTTGGGTACCAAACATCGAGTGTCTTTTTGCCATCAACTGTGGCAATACCTATTGCACTAGCGGCTTCGGTTATAAAACTCATGAGTCAAAACTATCTCTTACTTGGGGTTAATGGACACATAAGGGTTGGCCTGTTGGCAGAATAGGAACGTGTTGAAAATAAATCAAGATCTTGGCGATTTAACCCTGGATCTTGTCAACATCTCTAGTGTCTCCCAGGACGAGAAGGCTATTGCCGATTTAGTCCAGGAATCTTTATCAAACTTAAATCATTTAAAAGTTACTCGTATCGCAAACTCAGTAGTTGCCCAAACAAATTTTGGAAATTCTAAGCGAGTAGTAATTGCAGGACATCTAGACACAGTGCCAGCAAACAATAATTTTCCTGGTAAAAAAACTGACACAGAAATAACCGGACTGGGCTCAGTAGACATGAAAAGTGGTATAGCTGTTGCACTTAAACTTGCACACGAATTAACTAAGTCAAACTTTGACATTACGTATCTTTTTTATGAATCAGAGGAAATTGAAACAAAATTTAATGGTTTAGAGTTAATTACAAAACAGAATAAAGATTTACTAAATTGTGATTTTGCAATCCTCATGGAACCAACCAATGGCATTATTGAAGTTGGATGTCAAGGTTCACTTCGATTTGAAGTTAGCGCAAAAGGAAATAGAGCTCATTCTGCTCGTTGGTGGAATGGGGAAAATGCGATTCATGCCTTAAGTCCAATATTGGAAGTTATCAATTCATATGAATCAAGAGAACCAGTAATTGATGGATACAAGTTTCGAGAAGGATTACAAGCAGTAAAAATAAATGGCGGAGTTGCAGGAAACGTTGTACCAGATTTAGTAACTATGACAATAAATCACAGATTTGCTCCCGATACCACAGCCAAAGTTGCTGAAGAAAACATGAGAAAGTTATTCATCAACTTTGATTTCAAATTAATGGACGCAGCATCAGCTGCTCCCACCGGATTAAATAATGAATTAATAAAAAACTTTGTTAAAGTAATATCAACACCTATTGCTCCTAAGTTTGGTTGGACAGATGTGGCACGTTTTGCTGCTGCTGGAATTCCTGCAATAAATTTTGGTCCAGGAGATCCAAACTTGGCACATCATCCAAGTGAAGCTGTGAAAATAAAACAAATTGAAGACGTTTATTCTTCCCTTAAAAAATGGCTTAGCAATTAGATGAAACCAGTTGATTTATCTCTATCAGTTGACATAAAAGCAAGTCAGGCGGAAGTTTTTAAAAAAGTTGTGGACTGGGAATCTCAAGGCGACTGGATGCTGGGCACAAAAGTTTCTCGAACAAAAAATAATGGTCAAGGACTAGGTGGAGAAATAGTTGCTTGGACTGGTATTTGGAAATTTGGTTTTAATGATCCGATGGTTATAACTCAATGGATTGAACCAAAAATTGTTGATGTGAAACATTTAGGAAAAGTTGTCAAAGGAACTGGATCAATGGTGGTTGAAAAAATTGATGAGAAAAATTCAAAGTTCATCTGGAGTGAAACAATTGAATTGCCCTTGGGAATAGTAGGCAGAATTGGTTGGATATTTATAAAACCATTTTTTGTTGCAGGAATTAAGTATTCATTGAATAAATTCGCGCTCACTTTTGCACAATTAGACCCGAAGTAGACGAATTCGCAAGGTTGCGAGATAATAGAGTTATCGAATTTTAATTATTGAAAAGGTGTTTAAATGGCCGCAATGAAACCTCGTACCGGTGATGGTCCAATGGAGGTTACAAAAGAAGGACGCGGAGTCGTGATGCGCGTTCCCCTTGAAGGTGGCGGACGTTTAGTTGTGGAAATGACAGTTGAAGAAGCTAAAGAATTAGATGTTCAATTGGAAGTTTTAAAGTAAATTTTTAGTGCGGTCTGTAAGACGAAGCAATAATTCCTGATCCACTTGGAAGCATTACTGAAACTAATCTTGAATCATCCTTAATCTTTTCACTAACTGCTTTTACAGCTTCATTATCTGCTGAGTTTGAATCATCCAAAATATTATTGAAAACTAAAATTCCACCGGGACGAAGAAGCCTTAATGATTGATCTAAAAGTGTTTCATATTCCAATTTGTCACCACTAATAAACATAAGATCATATGCATTGTCTGTTAATTTAGCTACTACTTCAATTGCTCGACCTGCAATTAATCTTATTTTATTTGAAGCAATACCTGCGTCTGAAAAAATTTCTTTAGCAGCACGTTGTCTTTCCTGATCTGAGTCAATTGAGGTTAGAACCCCTGCACTATTCATACCTCTGAATAACCACAAACCAGAAACACCTGTTCCTGTGCCAATTTCTACAACGTTAGATGCATCAATTGTGGAAGCCAAGAATTTCAATAACGAACCAACGCCTTGGCCTATTGCGCTTAGCCCTAATTCTTTAGATTTATCGCGGGCTTTAATTAAATTAGAATCCTCAGTGATAAAACTTTGGGAATAATTCCACTGGTCACTGGACGGATATTGCGCCATAGCTTGGTTACCTCTCCTCAGGACTTATCTTAATGATTTATGGGAGTTACTTCGTAATTTTCTGAGTTATTACGAAGACTACTTCCTCAAGAGGCGAAAAAAATATTGGCTACTAAAGTGGAAGATATAGTGAAATAAGAACTCTAGGAAAGTGGATAACGAAAATGGTTGAATCTTCAAATTCACCAACACCAGGTTTTGGCAATGTGCCAACTAAGCCTTCTTGGGAAAGAAAAAAGAAACGTAAAAGCACACCAATTTCTGCTGTCGTAGTTATTTCACTTATTTTCGGTGGAGGAGCAGGTGCCGCATTTGGTTATCTAGCTGCAGATTTCTCTAATGGAGTTTCAAACGACACAGCAGATGTCTCACAGGTCAACAAACCTACTCCAGTGCCAATAAATCCAGCAACAGAAACAGTTTCCCAAATTGTTCAAAATGTTAGACCTAGTGTTGTGTCAATTAAGGCGGAAGGAAATTCAGGTTCAGGAACTGGTTCTGGTTTTATTTTTAGAGAAGACGGATATGTTGTAACAAATAATCACGTTGTCGCACCAGCATTAAATGGTGGCGAGCTAACCGTGTACTTAGAAGACAAGACTGCTTTTAAAGCTGAACTTGTTGGTAGAAATGCATCTTATGATTTAGCAGTTTTAAAAATAAACGCAACAGGATTAAAACCATTAAAGATTGGTGACTCCAATGCAATTAATGTTGGTGATTTAACTGTTGCATTTGGTTCACCCCTTGGTTTGACTGGCACAGTTACATCTGGAATTGTGAGTGCACTTAATCGTCCAGTCACAGCAGGTGGTCAAGATGATCAATCATTTATTTCAGCTATCCAAACTGATGCTGCAATTAATCCTGGTAATTCAGGTGGACCATTAGTTAATGGTCAAGCAGAAGTTATTGGAGTAAATTCTGCCATCGCAACTTTGGGACTAGGTGCACAAAGTGGAAGTATTGGTTTAGGTTTTGCAATACCAATTAATCAAACTCAAAGAATTGTCACTGAAATTATCAACACAGGTAAATCAAGTACCCCAATTGCCGGAATAAGTATTGATTCTACTTTCCGAGGAGTTGGAGCAAGAATTGCTGAAGTTGTTAGTGATGGCCCAGCTGCATCAACCGATATAAAAGTTGGAGACATTGTTACCAAAATCAATGGAGAATTAGTTGAAGATTCAACTGAGTTAATTGTTGCAATCAGACGAAATAATCCAGGAGACACCATTGTGTTGACGGTGAAAAATGAAGCTGGAAATGAACGTGAAGTTTCAGTCGTGTTAGGAAGCAGAGAAGAAGGCTAGTTAGTTAATATTCCTAGATTTTTGCCTACTAGGCCTTTGGGATTTTTCATTAATGCTTTTGCCATATTGATTATTTCTATAGCAGCTGGTGATTCAGGATTTGAAATAACTAAAGGAAGCCCAGCATCGC